>CAJXND010000002.1 GCA_913056385.1 uncultured Ectothiorhodospiraceae bacterium | reverse complement strand
TCAACGACGATCTTCTTGACTCTTTCCTCGATACTGCTCATCTCGCTCCTACCTCTCGGATTGCGGAATTGGGGCCACTGCCCGAACGCGCCGTATTCTATGGAATCCGCCGGCAATCCGCCAGCGACCCGTCAGGGCATTAAAAGCCCACCATTGATGTTGATGGTCTCACCGGTGATGTAACTGCCCGCCGAAGACGCAAGGAAACATGCCGCGGCCGCGATATCCTCCGGCCGACCCAGGCGCTGCAGCGGTGTCTGACCGGTCAGCGCGGCGCGTTGCTCATCGTTCAGCGAATCGGTCATGTCGGTTTCGATGAATCCAGGGGCGATGGCGTTGACTGTGATGTTGCGGCTGCCCACCTCGCGGGCCAGTGATCGTGTCAGACCCAACAGACCCGCCTTGGCGGCGGCGTAGTTCGTCTGACCGGCATTACCCATGAGCCCGACCACCGAGCCGATGTTGATAATGCGACCATGCCGCGCCTTCATCATCCCCCGGAGTACCGCACGGGATACGCGGAAAACCGCGCTGAGATTGGTCTCGATGACGCTGTCCCAGTCGTCGTCGCCCATGCGCATGGCCAGGTTGTCCCGCGTGATGCCGGCATTGTTGACCAGGATGGAGGGGGAACCCTCGCCGGCGGCGATGTCGGCTACCAGCGCCGGGATCTGTTCGGCGTCACGCACGTCGAGCTGAATGCCGCGTCCGGTGATGCCGGCCTCCGCCAGTGACTGGCCGATGCGCTCGGCCCCGCTGTCGCTGGTCGCCGTGCCGATGACCGTCGCGCCACTGCGCCCCAGCCGCTGCGCGATTGCGGCCCCGATACCGCGGCTCGCGCCGGTCACCAGGGCGATCTCGCCATCAAGCTGCAGATTCATTCGACCTCCAGGGTATTCAAAGCCTTGGCCAGCGAGTCCGGATCGTGGATCGCCTGGATATTCATGCGCCGGTCGATGCGCCGGTTGAGACCGGCGAGCACTCGACCCGGGCCGCACTCCACCGCTTCCTGGATGCCATCCGCGGCCAGCGCCTGGATGCACTCGGTCCAGCGCACCGGTGATTCGACCTGAGCGACCAGCCGTTGACGAATGGCATCTGGACTGCCACTCAGCGTGACGTCCACATTGTGGATGACGGGAATGTCGGGCTCACGCAGCGGAACATCCGCAAGCCGAGCCGCCAGTTGTTCCGCCGCCGGCACCATCAGAGAGCAATGCGCGGGGACACTCATGGGCAGCATCACCGCCCTTTTCGCGCCGGCCTCGCGGGCGGCGGCCAGTGTACGCTCGACCGCACCCCGGTGACCGGCGATCACCGTCTGGCCCGGTGCGTTGTAGTTGACGGGCTCGACAACCCCTTCGCCGGCGTTGGCCTCGCAGAGGGTGGCCAGACTGGAATCGTCCATGCCGAGGACTGCGGCGATCGCGCCCTCCCCCTCCGCGACGGCGGCCTGCATGTAGCGGCCGCGGTCGCGGACCAGCTCCACGGCGACCGGGAAATCCAGGGCCCCGGCGGCCACGAGGGCCGTGTACTCGCCAAGGCTGTGCCCTGCCATCCGGTTCGGCATTGCCCCGCCACCCTCACACCAGGCCCGCCAGACCGCGATGCCGGCGGTCAGCATGAGCGGCTGGGTGTGATCGGTGCGATTGAGCAGGGATTCCGGGCCTGAGCTGGCGAGTTGCCAGAGATCTTCCCCCAGCGCGGAGGAAGCCTCGATGAAGGTCTTCTGCACCACCGCATGGCGCTCGGCCAGCTCGCTGAGCATGCCGATCGACTGCGAACCCTGCCCGGGAAAGAGGAAAGCGAGATCTGTGCGTTTTTTCATTGCCGGTTCCGTTCAGTAACGAATCAGTGCCGAGCCCCAGGTGAATCCGGCACCGAACGCCTCCAGGAGGAGCAGGTCGCCGCGCCGGATCCGTCCGTCCCCGACGGCCTGGTCCAGCGCGAGGGGTATCGACGCCGCGGAGGTATTGCCGTGCTCGGCCACGGTGCTGACCATCCGCGAGGGAGGAAGGCCGAGTTTGCGCGCCGTGGCCATCATGATGCGGATATTCGCCTGGTGGGGCACGAGCCAGTCGACGTCACCACGCGCCAGCCCGTTCGCCTCCAGTGTCTCATCCACCAGCGCTCCCAGCGTGCGGACCGCGACGCGGAAGACTTCGTTACCGCGCATGCTGACCTTGCCACGTTCGTTCTCGAGGCGTTCGTATCCCTGGGAAACGCCCCAGGGGACATTAAGCAGTGGTGTCTGCCGGCCATCGGCGTGGAGATGGGTGGACAGGACGCCGGGCTCCTCCCCGGCCTCCAGCACAACGGCGCCGGCGCCATCACCGAACAGCACGCAGGTGCCGCGATCCTGCCAGTCGAGAATGCGTGAGAAGACCTCGGCGCCGATGACCAGCGCCCGTGATGCGCCGCCCGTGCGAATGAACCGGTCGGCGACATCCAGCGCGTAGATGAATCCCGAGCAGGCCGCGGCAACATCGAATGCGATGACCCCCGAGGGCATGCCCAGACGCTCGACCAGCCGACAGGCGGTACTGGGGAAGACGTGGTCCGGCGTTGAGGTGGCCACCACCACCAGGTCGATCGCCCCGGCGTCCAGTCCCGCATTGGCGAGTGCCTTGTGCGCGGCGGCCCCGGCCAGATCGGAGCAGGTCTGCTCGGGCGCGGCGATATGCCGCTGCGCGATGCCGGTGCGCTCGCGGATCCACTCATCGGAGGTGTCGACCAGTGCCTCGAGCTCGGCATTGGTCATGATCCGTTCCGGGAGATAGCCACCGGTCCCCGCGATACATGAGCGGTTCATTCGACGGCCTCCCGGGCAAAGAGCTCGCCCAGACGGGCGTCGATGCGGGTGGGTATGGTCTCCATGGCCTCGACCCGTCCAGTCTCTATGGCCTGCTCGAAGGCAACCTGATCGGCGCCGCCGTGGCTCTTCACCACCACGCCCCGCAATCCCAGCAGACTGGCCCCGTTATAGCGTCTCGGATCGAGGCGTCGACGCAGTGCCCTGAGAACCGGCAGGACCACCAGGCCGGCGAGCCGCGTCAGCGCGTTGCGCTGAAATTCCTCGCGGAGGAACTGCGAGATCATCGCGGCAACACCCTCGCTGCTTTTCAGCGCGACGTTGCCGGTGAAGCCGTCGCAGACCACCAGATCGGCCACGTTCCGGAACATTTTGTCTCCCTCCACGTAGCCAACATACTGAAGGTCGCTGTCCTGTAACAGCTGGGCGGCCTGCTTTACCTGATCGTTGCCCTTGATCTCCTCCTCGCCGAGGTTGAGCAGACCGATGCGCGGGTCGGCACTGTCCCCGGCGGCTTCCACGAGGACCGCGCCCATGACGGCAAACTGAAAGAGATGCTCCGCCGTGCAGTCGACGTTGGCCCCCAGATCCAGCATGCGGAAATGCCCGCCCTGGCAGGGAATCGTGGTGCAGATGGCGGGCCGGTCGATGCCCGGCAGCGTTTTCAGGACGTAGCGCGCCGTGGCCATGAGCGCACCGGTATTGCCAGCACTCACGCAGGCATCGGCCTCACCGCTCTTGACCAGGTTGATGGCCACCCGCATCGACGAATCGCGTTTGTATCGAAGCGCCTGCGATGGCGGTTCGTCCATGCCTACCACCTGGGAGGCGGGATGAACCGTCAGGCGCTGTCGCTCCGCCGCCGTCGTTCCCGCCAGCGCGGACTCCAGGGCGGCCTGTTCGCCGACCAGGATCAGTCGGAGCCCCGGATGGCGCCGTAACACCGCCTGTGCGGCCGGCACCGTGACCGATGGGCCGTAATCGCCGCCCATCGCATCGATCGCGAGCGTGCAGGGTTGAGTCATAGCCGCCGCTTTGTGCCGCCCATAAACAACGGCCGCACCGGCACGAAGCCGATGCGGCCTTCAGGCCATTCAGCCAATGGCCTACTCGTCGCGGCCCGCGGTCACTTTCCGGCCACGGTAGTAGCCATCCGCCGAAATGTGGTGCCGGCGATGGGTCTCGCCGGTCGTGCTGTCTACACTCAGGGTCGGGCCCTCGAGCGCATCGTGGCTGCGGCGCATGCCGCGACGGGAAGGGGTCTTCTTCGATTTCTGTACGGCCATGATGGATCCTGCGTTTTGTCTGACTCGATTAGTGGGCGTCGCCCGACCCGCCCTTTCGGAGCGATTCGAGCACCTTGAACGGATTGTCTCTGGCGGGCTCCGATTCACCCGGCGGTCCGAAGTGCCGCTGACCCCCATCGCAGTCCGCGCGCTCGTGTCGCGATACCACCGGCAGTCCCAGAATGAGCTCGTCTTCTACCATCGGCAACACGTCAAGCTGCCCTCTCGAGGCAACGACGACCGGCTCATCCGCGCCCAGCTCGTCGGCCTCCTCGATTCGGTCGACAGCCACCAGCGCGAATTCGCCCGCGACGGTCACTTCCATCGGCTCCAGACATCGCTCGCACCGAACCGTGACGCGGCCGTGGCAGGTGCCCCGGATACGGGGGCGGCCCTCGCCGATATCCACCGATAACGATGCCTCGGCACTGCCAAGTGACGCGTGCAGTTCGGCAAGCCGCGGCGTGGCACCCGCCGGCAGTGATCCCGACCACTCGTGGAAGCCGCGGGCGAGCCGATCCAGCTCGATTCGCGCCGGCAGTTCAGTCACTTGCATAACCGCTGGATATTAGGCGGGTGGCGGATTCCTGTCAAAGGCCATGGATCCGCATTGCCGGCTCCGTTGCGTCCCGCGGCGAAAGTGCCGACCATCGGTCCAACGCTGTTGAGGGATATGTCAATGACCGGAATCGTACTGGCCTCCAGCTCACCCTACCGGGCGGAGCTGCTGCATCGTCTGCAACTGGATTTCGAACAGATCGCCCCGGAGATCGATGAATCAATCGCCCCGGACGAGACGGCCGATCAGTATGTCCGCCGCCTTGCCGGCGAAAAAGCTCTGGCCGTGGCCGAACGATTTCCCGGGCGGGTCGTGATCGGCTCGGATCAGTGCAGCGAGTGCCGCGGGCAGATCCTTGGCAAGCCCGGAAGCATCGAACGCGCCATCGAGCAATTGACGGGTGCCTCGGGTCAACGGGTCACCCTTTCCACCGCCGTTGCGGTTTACGATCCCGATAGTGGCCATGTCGAAGTGGATCTGGTGCCCACCCACGTGCACTTCCGGCGACTGGAGCGCAGTGCGATCGAGCGCTACGTGAACCTGGAAAAGCCCCTCGACTGTGCCGGCGCCTTCCGCGCCGAGGGACTGGGAATCGCGTTGTTTGAGCGCATACAGAGCGATGACCCGAATGCGATCATCGGTCTGCCGTTGATCGCCCTGACCCGGCTCCTGGCCCGCATCGGCATCGTTCGCCCCTGATCACCGCAGGTTGAGTGGGCTCTGGAGCTCCACCCAGGCGGCAGCTGCGGCACGACCGACCTGCTCCAGCGCTCGATCCAGCAGGCCGCGCGTCGGCGTGTAGTTGACCCGCTCGGGCGCCCCGATCACCTCGCGGGCCACGCTCTCGGGGCTGCCATAGCCGTCCGCAAGACCCTGCTCGATGCCCTGGCGTCCGGTCCATACCCGCCCCGAGAAAAGCGTCTCGGGGTTGCCGGTCAGCCGGTCGCCGCGCCCCTCTCGGACGGCCGCGATGAACTGGTCGTGAATCCCGTCGAGCATGCCCTGCAGCCGTTCCACCTCGCCCGGTTCGGGGGGCGTGAACGGATCCATACCGGCCTTTTCGTCACCGGCGGTGTAGACGCGGCGCTCGATGCCCAGCCGCTGGATAGCATCATTCAATCCAAAACCCCGGCTCACGACCCCGATGGAACCGATGATCGAGGCGCCGTCGACGTGGATCTGATCGGCGGCGGCGGCGACGTAGTACGCCCCGGAGGCCATGATGTCTCCGGCCACGGCGTGGACCGGCTTGTCCGGATGGGCCTCGCGCAGGCGGTCAATGGCCTGATAGATCCGGCTCGAGGCAACGGGTGAACCGCCCGGGCTGTTGATCTCGAGTAGCACGCCGCGCGCGCCCTCGGATTCGAATGCCGCTTCCAGCCCCTGGATAACGCGGTCCGCATTCGCAGGACGGCCGGCCATGATCGGGCCGTTGATCTGCACCACGGCCGTATGTCCGCCACTGATCGCGGTGTCCCCCATCTGCAGGCCGGGACGCAGCGTGAAGAAGAACAACGCGACGATGACCCCCAGGAAGAGCAGACGCATGAAAATCGCCCATCGCCGGGCCCGGCGGCGTTCGCGTATGCCCTCGAGGGCAATCTCGCGCAGGCTTTCTCTGGCCCATTTCTCCTCGTCAGCCATCAGGTTCACTCCTCACTGCGGCATACGGATTGTCGGTCAGTCGTTGGCAAGGCGCTCAAGCAGCGCGGCAAGGTCGCTCGGCAATGGCGCCTCGACGTCCACCCGACCGCAGTGCGGCGCGTCGAAGCCGAGATTCGCCGCATGCAGGAACAGGCGACGCAGGCCCAGCGCCCGGATCTCCCGGTCGGCTGCACCGCTACCGTAGCGACGGTCCATGGCCACCGGATGGCCGATGGAGGCCGCATGGGCGCGAATCTGGTGCATTCGCCCGGTATGCAGCACCGCTTCCACCAGGCTCCACGAATCGTATGACCGCAGACAGCGGAAATCGGTTCGCGCGCTCAGGCCCTCGGGGTGCACCCGCATGACCCGCTCGCCGCCCTTTCCCGGCTCGGGGCGCAGTCGTGCCTCGACCCGTCGGCTGCCGGCGTCGAACCGCCCATGCACCAGGGCAAGATAGCGTTTGTCGACCCGGCCTTCGCGAAACTCGGTGTGGAGGGCACGCAGGGTGGAGCGGCGCTTTGCCAGGACCAGGCAACCGCTGGTCTCCCGGTCGAGGCGATGGGCGAGATCGAGGAAGGCGGCCCGGGGTCGCATCAGGCGCAGGGCTTCTACCACGCCATAGGCGATCCCCGAGCCCCCATGGACGGCAAGCCCGGATGGCTTGTCGATGACAAGGAGCCGCTCGTCCTCATGAAGGATGGCCGCCTCGAGTCGCTGCATGACCTGTGCGGACGGCTTCAGCGCCTCTTCACCGGTGGCCTCGCGGACCGGCGGGATGCGGACCCGGTCACCGGCGCCCAGACGCGTCGTCGGTCGGACCCGCCCGCCGTTCACTCTCACTTCACCCCGTCGCAACAGGCGGTAGATCCGGGTCTTGGGCACGCCCTTGAGCACCCGGAGCAGATAGTTGTCGATGCGTTGTCCCGCGAGTTCCTCGGGAACGGTTTCGGTCCGCACGCCTGCCACTGATCCTTGCCCCCGCTGTTCGACAAGCCGCAAGACTGCCACACCTTCCGGTGATTTTTGGACGCATTAACAGCAAATTGCTACACTCTCCGGGATTCGGCGGGTGAGAGGCGCGTACGGGTGCGCTCCCTGCCGGACGGGAAAGAATGCTGCACGGGCGGCGGCCTGCGGTCGTCGTCCGGTACGATGAAAAAATTCAACCTGACAACGCGCCTGCCCTGGCGCCCGCAATTGGACACCCCATGACGGGTCTTGCGATCCTGCGAATCAGTTGCTTCCCAGAGCCCTTCCAAAAGGCGCTCCTGCCGTTGACGCTCGCCAGTCTCCACTGGCGCTGCGCCGGCCAGCATGACGCATGCGCGGACACCCGGGGCAGACGCCGGAGATCATTTCGGCATGAAAAGAATGCTCGTCAATGCAACCCAGCCCGAAGAGCTGCGCGTTGCACTGGTCGACGGCCAGTCACTCTACGACCTGGATATCGAGACACCGGCACGGGAACGTAAAAAAGCCAACATCTACAAGGGACGGATCACGCGGGTCGAGCCCAGCCTCGAGGCCGCCTTCGTCCAGTACGGTGCGGAGCGCCACGGCTTTCTGCCCTTCAAGGAGATCGCCCGCGAGTACTTCAGTGGCGATATCGATCCTGCCAAGGCGTCGATCGCCGATGTCATCAAGGAAGGCCTCGAGGTCGTGGTCCAGGTGGAGAAGGAGGAGCGCGGCAACAAGGGCGCTGCACTGACCACTTTCATCAGCCTCGCTGGCCGCTACCTGGTCCTGATGCCCAACAATCCGCGGGCCGGCGGCGTCTCGCGGCGCATCGAGGGGCCCGAGCGCAACGAGATCCGCGACGCGCTCAAGGAACTCGATGTGCCGGAGGGCATGGGCCTGATCGTGCGCACCGCCGGCGTCGGGCGCAATGCCGAGGAGCTGCAGTGGGATCTGGACTACCTGCGCAATCTCTGGAGCGCCGTGCAGAAGGCGGCGGAGACCCGGTCGGCGCCCTTCCTGATCTACCAGGAGAGCAATGTCATCATCCGGGCCCTGCGCGACTACCTGCGCTCGGATATCGGCGAAATCCTCATTGATGACCGCGATGTCTACGAGCGCGCTCGTGAGTTCGTCCAGCAGGTGATGCCCCACAACCTGCAGAAGCTCAAGTTCTACGATGACAAGGTGCCGCTGTTCAGCCGCTATCAGATCGAGAGCCAGATCGAATCGGCCTTCCAGCGCGAGGTCCGGCTGCCCAGCGGTGGCGTGATCGTCATCGACCATACCGAAGCGCTGATCTCGATCGACATCAACTCCGCCCGCGCCACCAAGGGCGCGGACATCGAGGAGACCGCACTCAAGACCAATGTCGAAGCCGCCGAGGAGATCGCCCGCCAACTGCGCCTGCGCGATCTTGGCGGCCTGATCGTGATCGACTTCATCGACATGGGCCCCAACCGGAACCAGCGGGAGGTTGAAAACCGGCTGCGCGAGGCGGTCAAGCAGGACCGGGCGCGTGTCCAGGTTGGCCGGATTTCCCGGTTCGGCCTGCTCGAGATGTCGCGCCAGCGCCTGCGCTCCTCTCTCGGCGAATCCTCCCTCGAGCTCTGCAGCCGCTGCAGCGGCCAGGGGACGGTGCGCAGCGTGGAATCGCTGGCCCTCTCGGTGCTGCGGATCATCGAGGAAGAGGCCATGAAGGACAAAACCGGCAAGGTGGTCGCGCAGCTGCCGGTTGATGTGGCCACTTTCCTGCTGAACGAAAAGCGGGGCATCCTCGACACCATCGAGACCCGCAACGGGATCGACGTCATCCTCATCCCCAATCGCAACCTGGAAACGCCGCACTACGAGCTGCAGCGGGTGCGTACGGATGAGGAGACCGAGACCGAGACGAGTTATCAGATGGCCGGTGAGGACGGTCAGCCGAGTCGCGCGGAGGAATTGCTGACGGCGGAACGTCCCCGCGCCGAGAAGCCGGTGGTGAGCGGCGTCAGTCCGGCCACGCCGGCTCCGACCCCAACGCCCAGGGCCGAGAGCGCCCCGGCCGAGAGCGCGCCGGCCACCAGCGCCTCAATCGTTTCCGGGAACGGCGCTGCCGCCGAAGCGGACCGTGGACCGGGCCTGATCGGCTGGCTCAAGCGCCTGGTCAGTGGCGAAGCCGAGACGACCGGCAAGGCGTCGACCGATGGCAAGGCCACGCCGGCCGAGACAGAGACTGCGCCGTCCAGCGGCGGCGGCGACGGTGAATCGCGTGAGCGCACCCGCGGGAGCGGCGACCGCCGCCGCCGGAGCGGCAGTAGCGGTGGCAATGGCCAGAGTGGCCGCCGCGGTGGTCAGCGGCGCTCGCGTACCTCGACCAGCGGTAATGGCAAGGCTACCGGCGGACGGGCGGATGGCGAGAACGCCCGTGCTGCGGCGGAAGGAACGCAAAAGACCGATGATGCCGGGCCGAACGGAATATCCGCCGGGCATGCCGAGAAGGCCTCTGCCGAGGCTCCCGAGGGTCGTCAGTCCGCTTCGGCGGCCGGTACCGGGAGCGGTTCCCGGAGCCGTCGTGGTCGGCGCGGCGGGCGTCGACGTCGTCGCAGCGGCAATGGCCAGAGCACCGAGACAGGCGGCTCGGCAACGGTTGATGAGGGCGGGCCGGAGGCTCAGGCGGCCGATGCGGTAGAAGAGGCAGAGAAAGCAGCAACGCCCGAGCCGGAGCGACCCGACGCGAGCAAGACCGTGGCGGATGATGACGGGGCGCAGAAATCCCGCAGCCGGACACGGCGCCGGTCCAACGGACGGAGTCGTAAGCCTGAGACTGCCAGCACCAGTGAATCCGCGGAGATCAGCGCATCGAAGGAGGCCGAGGACGCCCCGGCGACCCGCTCTGTCAGAACGGATGATCCCCGGCGCTGGCCGGGAAGGCCGCGTCTGCCAGCGGCATCGGCCGATGGGGATTCCGCGGAGGAACAGCCCGGCGCTGACTGATTCCGCGTCGTGTAGCGGATGGGGTACGGGCCCCGTCCGCTATGCCCGGCTCAGCGACCGCGGCGGTCGGCGATGGCGCCTGCCAGGACGCAGAGCAGCTCGAAGAGCATCGTGGCGCCGGTGAGTGCCGTGAGATAACCGGAGTCGAATGGAGGCGACACCTCCATGACATCCGCACCCACCACATCGAGCCCATGCAGACCCCGCAGCAGCCGCTGCGCCTCGACCGTGCTCATCCCGCCGACTTCCGGCGTTCCCGTGCCCGGCGCATAGACGGGATCAAGCACATCGACATCGAACGTCGCGTAGACCGGTCCGGTGCCGATGACACGATGGATTTCGGCGATGACCGCCTCAACCCCGAGATCAAAGTACTCCTCTATCTCGATCACACGAATGCCCTGCTCAAGGGCGTAGTCGAGATCGGATTCGGAATAGAGTGATCCGCGGATGCCGATCTGAACCATCCGCTTCGGGTCGAGCAGCCCTTCCTCGATGCCCCGTCGGAACGGCGTTCCATGGGTAAAGCGATTGGCTTCGCCAAAATAGCTGTCGTTGGTATCGGAATGCGAGTCGAACTGCACCAGGCCGACCGGGCGCTGGGCGGCTACCGCGCGGAGCGCGGGCAACGATCCCAGATGATCGCCACCGGCCGTGAGTGGTGTGGCGCCAGCCGCGCAGATGCGCTGGAAGAACGCCGTGGCCCGCTCGAGGGTATCGGACAGGTCGATGGGGTTGACGGGAACATCCCCGAGATCGGCCACTCGGCACAGATCATAGGGGGCGATGCGGCTCGCCTGATGCACCAGGCGCATCATGCTCGACTGATTGCGGATTTCGCGAGGGCCATGACGCGCACCGGCGCGGTTCGTCGTGCCCCCGTCCCAGGGTAACCCGACCAGGGCAATATCGACCTCCGCCGGATCCTCCACCATGGGCAAACGCATGAATGTCGAGGGCCCCGCGAAGCGTGGCAGGGCCGAGCCGCTGATGGGTCGGAAATGGGAATCCGGGCGCTTCATTGAACTGCTCTCCTGGTAACGGTGGGCGTGGATCGTGCCGTCGTTGCTTTACATTGTGCTGCCGCCATTGACGCCTAGCGTCTGGCCGGTGGTGAACGACCCTCCCGGGCCCGCAAGAAAAACAACGAAGTCGGCAACCTCGCGCGGTTCCCCGATCCGCCCGAGCGGAGTCCGGGTCTCCTCCGCAAGGCTCTCCTCGCTCATGGTCTCTGCGCTCAGCATGTCCGTTGCGATGGGTCCGGGGGCCACGGTGTTGACGCGGATCATGGGCCCGAACTCGCGCGCCCAGCAGCGTGTCAGCGCGGCGATGCCTGCCTTGGAGGCACAGTACGCGCTGTTCCGGGGGCGCCCGAGATCCGCCAGATCCGACCCGATGTTGATGATCTGACCATGCCCGGGCCCTGCCATCATGTGGCGTACCGCCTCGCGACCGACCAGGAACGCACCGCGCAGATTGACCGCGATGATCCGGTCAAAGGCGGCGGCATCCGTCTCCAGCAGCGGTCGTTCCTCGAGGACCCCCGCGCAGTTGACAAGGACGTCCAGCCCGCCGAGGTACCGAGTGCCTGTCGTCATGGCCTCGACGACCTCCGGTTCCGAGGAGACGTCGGCGCGCAGTGACCGGTGTCCCGGTGAGATTGCGCGCATCTCGTCGACGACCGCGGTCGCCGCTTGTTCGCTGCCCTGGTAGATGATGACGACCTTCGCGCCAGCGGTGGCCATGGCGATGGCACAGGCACGACCGATCCCGCGCGAGCCACCGGTGACCACGGCCCGAATGCCCTCGAGGCGCCCGCTCATGCCATCACCTCGCCGCGGTCGACGGGAATGGCCTGCCCGGTCAGCCCGTGGGCGGCCGATGAGGCGAGATAGACATACAACCCGGCGATATCGTCCGGCTCCATGAGCCCGGGCAGGCTCTGTCCCGCCTCGATTTCGGCGAGCAGCTCACCCACGGAGCGACCCTCCTGTTCGGCCATCCAGTCGAGTGAGGCCATCGAGGCCTCGGTACGGACCCATCCCGGGCAGACCGCATTGACGCGGATGCCGCGCGCGGCAAGTTCGCGGGACCAGGTCCGGGTCAGGCCGATGAGTGCATGCTTCGAGGCCACATAGGCGGAAAACCCGGGCACGGCGGTTCGCCCCCAGATCGAGGCGGTCACCACCACACTCCCGCCATCCATCAGATGCGGCAGGGCGGCCCGCATGACCTGCCAGGTGCCGGTCACGTTGACATCGATAATCCGGGCGAAACGCCGGTGCGTCTCGGCGCTCCCATCATCCAGCGGCGTGGGCAATTCGATCCCCGCATTACTGATCAGCACATCGATCGGTCGGATATCGTTAAAGGCCCTGGCCAGCGCGTCCGCATCGGTGATGTCACAGCATCGGGCCTCGACCTCCGCGCCGATCTCCCGGGCGATCTGCGCCGCGACGGAATGCACCGATTCATCGTCGGCCAGCAGGGTCAGCGCATGCCCTTCCCGCGCGAATGCCTCCGCCACGCCGCGGCCAATGCCGCGACTCGCGCCGGTCACGAGGACATGGCGTGATCCCGGGTTCATGGCCCCTCTCCCAGATCGAATTCCGCGCGCAATGCAGCGCTGATTCGGCGTCGATAGCAGTCCGCCACGCATTCGCCCTTGGCCGCCGTGGCCGGCTTTGCCGAGGTCAGCGCACCCCCCGGCGGGATCCACTCAGGCCGCGCCGGCCAGGTGTCATAGGGCGGCGCCGCGAGCGGCGGCTCATCCGGTATCCGATCGAGGCGGACATGCTGCGGGTAGAAATGCATCATCAGCGATGTCTCAAGGATCGCCGCATGCTCCTTGTCGATCCCGGCATAGCCTTCCGGGAAAACCCTTGTCATGGTCTCGTCGTCGAGAAAGTCCCAGTGCTGCATGCAGACCACGCGAGGGGAGCGTTCACCCAGCTCGCGGACCGCGAGATCGATCCCCTCGGTCAGAAACCAGCGATTCTCCAGATGGCCGTCAAGCACCACGATTCGCCGGACTCCCGAGCGGGCCAGCTCGCGGATCAGATCCCGGAGGATCGCACTGAGGGTGGCGCCGTCCAGCCCGAGCGAGCCAGGAAACCCCGGCCCGCCGCCCGTCCGGGGCATGGATTTGTAGCCATAGTGCAACGGAGGCGCGATGAGCCCGTCGATCTCCCGGGCCACCAGATCCGCAATCGCGAGGGGAAGCTGGAAATCCACTCCGAGCGGGAGATGGGGGCCGTGCTGCTCGGTCATGCCGGTGGGGAGCAGGACCACCGGATTGCGGTCCACCTGTTCGGCAAACTCCGGCCAGGTCATCTCCCAGATACATGTCGGTCCTGCCGGCATTCCGCCTCCCTGTCTGTTGTCCATGATCGTCTCAGGCGCCCTGCTCGGCCGGTGTTGCATCGTCACCGCCCTGCTGCCGCATCAGTTTCATGACGTGCCGCTCAAGATCGCCGTATTCGGGGAAATCGAGCAACTGTTCCTTGCGCGTGAACCGCTGCCCCTGCTTGAACGTGGGCTTGATCTCCTCCAGCACGCTGCCCGGATGGCGCGACATGAACTCAATCCGGTCGGCGAGGAAAATGGCCTCTTCGATATCATGCGTCACCATCAGGACCGATGTCCGCGTGGACTCCACGACACTCATCATCAGCTCCTGCATATGCCAGCGTGTCTGCGCATCGAGTGCACCGAAGGGCTCGTCCATCAGCAGCAGCGCTGGATCATTGGCCAGCGTTCTTGCGATCGCGACGCGCTGTTTCATGCCCCCCGACAACTGCCGTGGATAGGCATTGGCGAACTTTGTCAGACCCACCAGCTCGATGAACTCGGCGGCGCGTTCCCGGCGCTCCCGTGCGCCGGCGCCATTGAGCCGCATCCCGTATTCGACGTTGTCCTGCACGGTCAACCAGTCGAACGAGGTATAGCTCTGGAAGACCATGCCCCGCTCGCGACCCGGACCATGAATCGGGTTGCCATCCAGCAGGAGCTGGCCGGCGCTGGGGCTCTCAAGACCCGCCACCATCCGCAGGACCGTGGACTTGCCGCAACCCGAGGGGCCGAGAATCACGCAGACCTCGTTCTCCTGCATGGTGAAACTGACATCCTTGATGGCTTCGATGTGCTCGTTGCGCCGGAGCTCGAAGACCTTGCCAACGCCCTCCAGCGCCAGATGGGGCTGTCCTGACGGGGCGGCAGCGGTTGTCGGGGCCTGGAGTGTCATGCATGCGCTCCCCGGCTCAGCGGCCGTTGCGATCGAGATAGGGAAACAGAATTCGGTAGAGCCAGCGGAACAACAGATCGAACGCCAGTCCCAGCACGCCGATCACCAGGATGCCGGCGAGAATCTCGTCGGTATCCAGGAATCGGCGCGCCCGCCACATGACCGCACCGATGCCGTTCGTCGCGGCGATGATCTCGGCGATCACGAGATAGGTCCAGGCGATGGCGAGCATCTGACGCATGGCGATCAGGATGTTGGGCAGGACCGCCGGCACGATCACCGTCCAGAGCACCTGCCATCGCCTCGCACCGAGGGTCATGGCGGTCTCGATGAGCTCGTCGCGAACGTTGCGCGTATGGTCCATGACCAGCGTGATCAGAAACCAGATCACACCGAGGAAGAGCAACGCCAGCTTGGGTTCTTCACCGGTGCCGAACCAGGCCAGCAGAATCGGGATGAAGGCCGGAGCCGGCAGGTAGCGCCAGGCCGAGACAAACGGATTGAACAGTCCTTCGATGCGCGCAAAGGAGCCCATCAGGACGCCAAGCGGTATGGCAATAATGCAGGCGGCGACGAAGCTGGCGAGGATGCGCAGGATACTCACGCCGATATCCACGCCGAAGCCGCGGTTCACCAGCAGATCGTAGAGCGAGACCAGGACCTGCTCCGGCGGCGGCAGAAGCAGTGGGTTCACCAGTTCCCGCCAGGCGGCGACTTCCCAGCCGACGAAGAAGAGGACCCAGATCACAAGCCCGAGCAGCGCGCTCTCGCGGGTGGATATGGGCCGCAGGAACTCCAGCCAGGGCCCCCGCTGGGCCCTGGTGCCGACCGGATTCTGGCGATTCTGACTCATAGGGAGACTCCGCCCCATTCTCGCATGATGATTCTGGATTGAGAGGATGGGCCGTCCCTGGCCCCGGGATTCAACGCGCCGAGAACGTCTGACGGTAGCCCTGGGCGGCAAGGTCCCCGACCAGACTGCAGTCGAATGCATCGCTCGGATCGGCGAGCATTTCGTCCATCAGATCGAGCTTGATCCACCACTCGTTGGTCAGCTCGACCATGCTCTCCATCGCGCCATTGTCGATGCCGAACGGCGGCTCTCCGTCCATGACGCCGCAGATCCTGGCGACCTCATTGAAGTCGAGCATATACATTCCGCCCTCGAGATACTTGCCGTTGCTGCCCATGATCGACTCGATATCCGCCTTGGACCACTGCAGGTAGTCCGCGAAGGTCTGATTCACCTCGTCGGTATGCTCGTTCCAGTAAGCCGTCGCCTCGAATCGCGCCTTCAACATGTCGATCGCCGCCTGACGGTGTTCGGCGATGAAATTGGTATTCATGTACATGACGTCCATGAAGATGCCCGTCTCCATGAGCTCCGGTGCCGAGGTGTCGGCGATCACCCGTGCGCCGTCGAGGTTGTCGACCACCTGATTGACCCAGGGCTCGTACATGTAGGCCGCACCCAGATCACCCGACATCATGGGGCCGACCGCCTCGTCGGCATTGAGGTTGACCCATGTGACCTCATCCGGGCTGATCCCCACGCTATCCAGCCAGAGTCCCATCACCAGCTGGCCGATGTAGGCCTGGGGCGCGGCGATGCGCTGACCGCGGAGATCCTCGGGCTCCAGATCCGGGCCGATGACCACCTTGTCGACGCCATAGACGAGGTTCTGAACGGCGACATTGGTGACATCGAGGCCCCGGGCTGCCGCCACGGGGGTGTAATCACCAGTGCAGAGGTAGATATCGAGCTGTCCGGTAGCGAGGGCCGCGTGCCCGCCGAGCGGGTCCTCGAAAATGGAGATGTTGATATCGTAATCGGGCGCCAGGTCCTGCTGACGAACGACTTCAAAGAATGAATATCCCGGCCACGATACACAGGCGCCCACGTTGATCTCTTCCTTCGCCGTCGCCGTGGTGGATACGCCGGTGATGGTCGCGGCAGCGAGCATCGCTGCCAGTGCCCATCGGGTTGTTTTCTTCACTTCGAACATGATTGAACCCCCGGGGCCAGGCCCCTTTTCTGATGTAAATCCCGCCAAGGGACGACCTGAGTATGTTCCGCGCGTCAACCGCCCAACCATCATCACCTTGCAAACCGGGCTTTGGAGTCGAACAAAGCGATGCCTGGCCGACAACGGCGACACGCGCAAGCGGGCTTGACCGAATCCTTCATGACCAACATATTGAAATAACAGGCAGCAAGGGAGATTCGGGCCAGAACTCGCCGTCGGGTCCGATCACCGGGAGCAGACAATCATGGGAAGCGACCCGAGCCTCCCGAACCTCACCGATTTCGATCTCAAACTTCTCCGGATATTCCGGGCCGTTGTCCAGGCGCAGGGGCTCGCCCCGGCCCAGGAGACGCTGGGCCTCTCGCTGTCGACCATCAGCATCAAGCTCAAACAGCTCGAGGAGCGTCTCGGCTTTACGCTCTGTGAACGCGGTCGCAAGGGCTTTGCACTGACACGCGAGGGAGAGCGCATCTACGAGAGCCTCGGGCCGCTCTTCGAGTCGATTTTGGGTTTCCGCGAGGTCATTTCGGATGTCCGGGGCAACATGTCCGGTGACCTTTATCTGGGTCTTGTCGACGCGCTGGTTACCTACGACCGGCTGCAGTTCGACGAGGTCCTGAGGCGGTTCGCCGACATCGCGCCGGATGTCCGTTTGCACTTTAACATCGGATCGCCACAAGACCTCTCCCAGGGGTTGGTCGATAATCGATACCACCTCATTATCACGCCGGTCGAACCGGAGCACGACTCGATCAATGCCGACTCGTTGTTCATGGAGGTCCAGAGCCTCTATTGCGGGCGCGACCATGCCCTATTCGAGGAAATGGATCCCGAGGCCATTCGCGAGTCACTGGAATCGGCCGTCTTTTGCGACAAGAACTACAAGGGCCCATCGATGCTCGGCCACCACGACAGCCGCGTCGGGCCCAGTGTCGGTCACATGGAAAGTGCCGCCATGCTGATTCTCAGTGGCCGCTATGTCGGCTATCTGCCGATACACTACGCCGAAAACTGGGTGCGCGACGGTTTGATGCGTGAGCTCCTGCCAAGCGAGTACGCTTATGCCACGCAGTTCTATCTCGGCATGACGGCGAGCCCGGCAAGCCGGATGGTCGAGGCGTTCCGGCGCTGCATGCTGGAAACCCTCGCCTGCAAGTAATCCGGCCGGTCTATCGTGAACGTCGGATGAGCGCGGCCTCTGCGGCGGCGAGATCGCGCTCGGTATCGATACCATGCCCCGGTCGCTCCGTCACCTCCCCGACCTGGATCCGTTCCCCGGCCTGCAGAACGCGCAGCTGCTCCAGTTGCTCGAGATTCTCCAGCGGGCTTTCCGGCAGCAGCGGATAACGCCTGAGGAACCCGGCGCGATAGGCATAGAGCCCCAGATGACGCCGGGCCACCGACATCTGCCAGTCCGTGTGCCCCCGCCGGTCCCGGGGAATGGCGGCGCGGCTGAAGTAAAGCGCCCGGCCATCGTGCCCGGTCACCAGCTTCACTGTGTGGGGGTCATGCAACTCGTCAGCATCCATCAGGGGGGTCGAGAGGGTCGCCATCACCGATCCCGGTGCCTCGGCGAGCGTCTCGGCGACCCGGACCAGCAGAGAGGCCGGCATGAGGGGCTCATCGCCCTGGAGATTGACGATGATCGCGTCGTCGCCGATCCCGATGGCGCGCACCACTTCGGCAATCCGCTCCGTGCCGCTCCGATGAGCGCTTCCGGTCATGCAGACCTCGGCACCGAAGGCCGTTGCGCAGTCACTGATGCCGGCATGATCCGTGGCGATAATGACGCGATCGGCACCACTCGAGACCGCCGCGCGCCAGACATGCTCGATCACCGGCCGACCGGCAAGCGGAAGCAGCGGCTTGCCGGGGAGCCGCGTCGAGGCGTGGCGTGCCGGAATGATAACGGTGAACGGAGTCATGAGCCTGCCCTGCGGTTGACGAAACGGCGCCGGGCGAGCGCCAGCAGTTCTCCGAGGCGCACCGTAGTGATCTCGTCCGGCCGGGCCGCCACAGGCAGATACCAGCTGTTCGCGGGTGCCATACCCCGACATTTTACCGCGTCCTTCTCCGTGACGATGACCGGTGCATCGTCATCGAAGCGCAGATCCCCGGGACGGAAATGATGGTGATCGCCGAGCGGGTGGGCATGGACGAAGAATCCCATCGCCTCCAGCGTGGCAAAGAAACGCCCGGGATGACCGATGCCGGCAACCGCATGAACCGCGCAGCCCGATGTTGGCGGTTCGCCACCCTCGTCCGTCCCCGGCAGCGCCTGGAGCAGCCCGGGCACGATCTCGAACATTCCCCCGCAACCTTTAATCTGTTGCCCGTTGCCCAACACCAGGTCGACCTCATCCAGGCGATTCAGTGGTTCTCGCAATGGCCCGGCGGGCAGGCACCGCCCGTTCCCGTGGCCGCGGTCTGCATCGACAACCGCGATCTCCACATCGCGACCCAAAGCATAATGCTGCAGCCCGTCATCGCTGATCACCAGGTCCACCGCGCCGGTCTTGAGCAGCGTCCGACCGGCGGCGACGCGATCGGCGCCGATCACGACCGCGCATGGTGCTCGCCGGGCGAGCAGTACGGCTTCATCGCCGACGACACCGGGATCGCTATCAGCCGTGACCGGCATGACGCCACGGGCGCTGCCGCGATGGCCGCGCAGAATGATGCCGGGCCGGAACCCCATCTCCACGGCGGTCTCGACAAGCCAGAGCACCAATGGCGTTTTACCGGTCCCTCCGACACTGACATTCCCCACCACCAACACGGGTGCATCAATCCACTGTGCGATGGCGCCGGCGCGGGCCCGACGGCGAGCAACCGCCTGGCGGAAGAGCCATTCCAGCGGGCCAAGCAGGGTCGCACCGGCGCCATTGTGACTCCAGAACCCGGCGTAGCGATCAGTCGCCATGCGCCGTCTCATCCTGCTGCCGGAACTGCAGTCGGTGCAGCGCCGCATAGGCGCCCCTGTGCGCTAGCAGCTCGATGTGACTGCCCTGCTCCACGATACGGCCGCCGTCGAGCACGACGATGCGATCCGCCCGCTCGATGGTGGACAGGCGATGCGCGATCACCAGGGTGGTTCGGCCTTCGATCAAATGCGCCAGCGCGGACTGGATGTGCTGCTCGGATTCCGAATCGAGCGCCGATGTCGCCTCGTCGAGGACCAGGACGGGGGCATCCTTGAGCAACGCCCGGGCGATGGCCAGGCGTTGACGTTGCCCGCCCGACAGAAGCACGCCGTTTTCTCCGATGGCCGTATCGAAGCCGTCCGGCAGCACCTCGATGAACCCTCGCGCATTGGCCGCTTCGGCGGCGGCAACGATGGCATCCCGCGATGGCATGGGATCCTGGCCGTAGGCAATGTTCTCGGCCACGCTGGCATTGAAGAGCACCACCTGCTGGCCGACCAGGGCGAGCTGGCGGCGGAGCGCGGAGAGCCGGTAATCGGCCAGCGGCACATCATCCAGGCGGATCGTGCCGGTGGTGGGTTCATAGAAGCGGGGCAGCAGATTGACCAGTGATGTCTTCCCGCTTCCCGACCGTCCCACCAGGGCCACGGTTTCGCCGGCACGGATATCCAGCTCGATGCCTTCGAGAACCGGCTCTCCGGCGGGCTCGTAGGCAAAACCGACAGCCTCGAAGCGGATACGGCCATCGACACGCGTCGGCGCATGAGTGCCGCGGTCATGTTCCGGTGTCTCGTCGATAATCTCGAAGATGCTTTCCCCCGCCGCAATGCCGCGCTGTATCTCGGCATGGACCTTGGTGAGCCGCTTGAGCGGCTGGAGCAGCAGCATCATCGCGGTGATGAAGGAGACGAACGTCCCGACACTGACGGTGGTCACGCTGCCCTCCAGTGTGGCGAGCCAGACCACGATGGACAGGGCAAGCGCCGCGCAGAACTGCACCACGGGTGTGCTGAGCGCCTGGGTACCGGCGAATTTCATGAACTGACGGGTATTACGCTGGTTGGCCTCGTCGAATCGCGCCCGTTCCAGGTCCTGGGCGCCGAAGATACGGACTTCGTCACTGCCCTCGATCGCCTCTTCGGCCACGTAGGCGATGCTGCCGACGGAGTGCTGAATCTTGTGGCTCAGGCGCCGGAATCGCTTGCTGACGTACAACACGACCCCGATGACCACCGGCCCGAGGAGCATGAAGGTGAGCGTCAGCTGCCAGCTCAGCCAGGCCATGTAGCCGAGCAGGAAGATCACCGTGGCGCTGTCACGGATGATAATGACCATCGCGTTGGTGCCTGCCTGGGCAACCTGCTCGACGTTGTAGGTCAGGCGGGACAGGAGCATGCCCGACGAGGCATCGTCGAAGTATCGCCGTGGGAGCGTGAGGAGCCGATCGAACACCTCGGCACGGAGCTGGGCGATGACCCGGCGACTGATCCAGGCCGTCCCGTACTGCGCGGCAAAGCTGCTGAGGCCGCGGATCAGGAAAATGCCGAGTACGCCCAGTGGAATGAGACGAAG
This sequence comes from uncultured Ectothiorhodospiraceae bacterium, assembly GCA_913056385.1. Classification (GTDB taxonomy): domain Bacteria; phylum Pseudomonadota; class Gammaproteobacteria; order Nitrococcales; family Nitrococcaceae; genus Spiribacter. The sequence continues at coordinate 90,505 of CAJXND010000002.1, read as the reverse complement.
CACCTCCGGGTCGCGTTCAACGAAACCGGAGTCCAGCATCGGCTTGACCAGCCAGGCAAATCCCGCCTCGCTGGCACCGGTGACGATCATGCCGGCGACGGCAACGATGGCGATCCGCCAGTGGACCAGGACATACCCGAGTAGCCGGCGGTAGATCTGCATTGCCGACGGCGTCCCCCGACTCGGTTGCGCGCTGCTCATGGAGTGCTCGATTCCCTTGTCGTGGCGATACTGACGGTGCTGAAGCCCAGTCGCCCGGCCTCACTCATGACGCGGGTCACCTCGCCATGCGGAACACGGCGATCGGCGCGGATCAGGAGTACCGGATTGCGTACGGCCTGATCAGCGAGGGCATCTTCAAGTGCCTGCCCCAGGCCCTCCTGCGTATCCGGCACGGCCACACCATTGATCTGGATCCGTCCATCGGCGGCCATGCTGGCCACCACCCGCGTGCGTTCAATCTCTTCCGTCGCATCCGCGGCGGGCAGCGTGACCTGCAGCGCCTGATCCTCGATGAATGTCGTGCTGACCACGAAGAACACCAGCATCAGGAAGACGACGTCGATCAATGGCGTCAGATTGATATCCGGCGTATCCGCTTCGCGTGTGGGGAGTCTCACGCCCTACCTCCGGCAGTCGGATTGCGGGCGATGACCTCGGCGAGCTTCAGTGCCTCACGCTCGATGCTGACGATCAGGCGGTTGACCCGCCCCCGCAGATAGCGATGGGCAACCACCGCCGGGATGGCCACCGTGAGACCCGCGCCCGTGGTGATGAGCGCCTCGCCGATCCCTCCGGCCAGAGCGCGATTATCGCCAAGCCCGGTGGCATCGATCGTGCTGAAGACATCGATCATGCCGATCACCGTCCCGAGGAGGCCCAGTAAGGGGGTAATGGCAGCGATGGTCCCCAGCGTATTCAGGTATCTCTCGAGCCCCAGGGCTTCGATTCGGCCGACCTCCTCGATGCGCTCGAGCATTTCGGCGCGGGGCTGCTGAGCATGGGTAATTCCGGCGGCGACCACCCGGCCAAGGGGAGAGCCCGCCCGCAGGCGTCGCAGCGCCACCGCATCCAGTCCGCTGACCGTGTGCAGGCGCCAGACCTCGGGGACCAGATGTGCCGGTGCGACCCGCGTCCCGCGCAGAACCCAGAGACGCTCGGCGACGATGGCGACCGCCAGGATGGAGCAGGCAATGATCGGGGCCATCACCCAACCGCCGGCGTTGATCAGTTCCCACACGTTGGCTGGTCTATCTCCCCGTCCAGAACCGCGTAATGCCGCCGATCATAATGGATTTGACGGCCCGGCCGAAAGCGGCGCAGACCCGGCGGCTCGTGGGACAGGCGGCCATGGTACGGGCGCATGCTCCAGACCTTCGGCGATTCCCCCGGAAGGAGACGAAGCCGCAGGCTCCCCGTGCGGCCGAGGTCGTGCACTCGGATGCGTCGGCAGCGCAGGCGCGCGATCGCCTCGGAATGAGGCATCCCGTAGGGGTTCCGGAACCCCGCCGAAACCACCGCATGCGCCGGTTGCGCCGCATCAAGTAATGCACCGCTACTGCCCGTGCGACTGCCATGGTGTGGCGCCTCGATAACCGTGACGGGGGCATTCAGGTGGCGGGCGATCTGCGCCTCGATGGCGGCGTCGATATCGCCGGTGAACAGCACCCGTCCGCCGGGCGCTTCCATGAGCAGAACACAGGAGGCGGCATTGCCTTCCCCGCGCTGCGGAGAGTCCGGCCAGAGATACTCAAAGCGGATGCCATCGACCCACCATTGGGTGCCGGCCCGACAGGCGCGGGCCCGCGGGAAATCCGCCAGCGGTTCACCGGCGTCAATGCGATGGATATCCACGGCCGCGGCAAGCGCCGTGAGTCCACCGCGGTGGTCCCGGTCGGCATGGGTGACGATGAGTCGGTCGACGGTCCGAATGCCCCGATCCGCCAGGAATGGCAGGAGGGTGAAGGCAGCCGCGTTGCCGCCGCCGGACCAGGCGGGGCCGGTGTCGATCACCAGGACATGATCGGCCGTGCGGATCACGGTGCTGTTGCCCTGCCCCACCTCAAGCCAGGTCACTTCGACCCCGCTGCGGGGCAACTCCTTCGGCTCGGCGAGGAAAAATGCCACCGCCATGGGGACTGCCAGCGGGCGCAAAGGGGTCCCCGACGGTGCGAGAAGCAGCATGAGCGCGGCGGTCATGCACAGCAACGGCCAGATACCCGCCGGGTTGAGGGGCCATTCGGTCAGCCCGATGGCGTAAAGCCAGTCGCCTGCCGCCATTAGCCGGTCGAGCAGGCCGGCGGCGGCGCCCAGCAATATCCCGCCGCCGCCTGGCCATACCAGGCTCGATGCTGTGCCGATCAGTGCCGCGGGCACGATAACCAGGGAGAAAAGCGGCAGCAGAAAGAGATTGGCGACTAGTCCGAGTGGACTCCAGCTACCGAAGAACAGCCCGGAAACCGGCGCAAGCCCGAACAGCAACCCGATCTGGATCTGCCAAAGGCCAGTCAACGGACCCAGCCGTCGGCCGCGCGCCACCATGATGATCAAGGCGACCGCCAGGAAGGACAGCCAGAAACCGGCCGACAGCACCGAAGCCGGGTCCAGCAGCAGCAGTATGACAGCGGCAAGCACAAGCAGTCGCACCGGCGCAACACGGCGCCCGGCGAGCGCAGTGAAGGCCAGCACCGAGAACATGACCAGCGCCCGGGTGGTCGGCAGCGCGAACCCCGCCAGCCCCGCATAGGCGGCAGCCGCCGAGAATGCGGCCAGCGTTGCCGTGAGGCGGCGTCGGCCCGGCAGGCGAAGCCAGGCCCATAGCCGGCCGCCGAGGCCATAGCCGGCCGCCGCCATCAGCCCGATGTGCAGCCCCGAGATCGCCATCAGATGACTTGTCCCGGTGGCGCGCAACACGTCCCATATCTCGTCGGTGAACGCCCGTCGGTCGCCCGTCACGAGGCCCTGGAGCAGCGCGCGGCCCGGTCCCGTTGTGCCACTCATGGCGCCGATCCGCTTCGAGAGTTCATTTCGCCAGTGAACGAGCCCGGTGGCCGGGGCGAGTCGTTCCGCCGCTTGTGGCACGACCAGGTAGGCGGTTGCATCGATGTGTCGGCTGGCAAGCCACTGCTCATAGTCGAAACGCACCGGGTTCATGAATCCACGCGGCCGCCGCAGTCGCAGTTTCATCCGCCAGCGCTCGCCAGCGCTGACACGCGGCGTCGGCGCATAGATGCTCACCCGGATACGGCGTGGCATGCCGGCCCGTCGTCCTTCGGTTGCCTCCGGCCGCAGCAGAAAACGCTGCCGGCCATGGGCCGCCTCGGGCAGCGTGACCACGCGGCCGACAACCGTCACCGCATCCCCGGAATCGACCGGTGGCCGGAGGCTGTGGGCCCACCCCTGCCAGACCAGACCATAGATCACGCCGGCCGCGAGCCATCCAGCAAGAGCCCGGCGGTCATCGAGCGCGAGGGTGGGGAGCAGCGGCGCGATCACCAGCAGGGCCGGAGTGAAGCGCGTCGGCAGGAGCATCACCAGCACCAGTCCCATTGCCAGCGAGACCAGTACCCCGCCCGCGTCCTTTGCCATGCACGCCCCTTGGAATGACCGGAGGGCAGGCTACCAGTGGGGCTCAGACCGGTTGCAGCACCCCGTCGGCGAGATTCAGCCGCCGGTCCATCCGCCCGGCGACCTCCAGATCGTGGGTCACCAGAACGACGCTGGTTTCGTTGGCACGATTGAGGTCCTGGAAAAGCGCGAGCACGGACTCGGCGGTCTGCCCATCGAGGTTGCCAGTGGGCTCGTCAGCCAGCAGACACGCCGGTCGTGTGACCAGCGCCCGGGCAATGGCGACCCGCTGTCGCTCGCCGCCGGAGAGTTCTCCGGGTTTATGACCGAGGCGCTTTTCCAGTCCGACCTGCTCGAGCATGCGAGTCGCCTGCTCTTGCGATGGCCGGATGGCGCTGCCGCGGATCAGAAGCGGCATCGCGACGTTCTCGAGGGCCGTAAACTCACCGAGCAGGTGGTGGAACTGGTAGACAAACCCCAGGACGCGATTGCGAAGCCGCCCGCGCGCCGCCGGGCCAAGCCCCGACAGGCGCTCGCCCTGTATGCAGATCTCGCCGGCATCGGGGTCCTCCAGTCCGCCGAGGAGATGCAGCAACGTGCTCTTGCCGGAGCCAGAGCGGCCGAGGATCGCCACCTGCTCCCCCGGTTCAACGCGGAATTCAAGCCCGCGCAGGACATCAACGGCCAGTCCGCCCTCGCGGAAGCCTTTATCCACGTTGCGGCAGTCGATCACCGGTTCGCGGTTACTCATGGCGCAGCGCCTCCGCCGGCGCGGTACGCGCAGCCCGCCATGCCGGATAGAGCGTGGCAAGCAGGCTCAGGGCAATGGCGGAGAGGCTGATGCGCCATACATCGGGCATGCGCAGATCCGAGGGCAGTTCGCTGATCAGGTAGACATCACCGGAGATGAATTCGACGCTGAAAAGCCGTTCGATCGCCGGAACGATGGTCTCCACGTTCATCGCGAGGGCAATGCCGGCACCGGTGCCGAGCAGTGTGCCGACCACGCCGAGCAGACTCCCCTGGACGACGAATATCCCCATGACTGTCAGCGGTCGCGCTCCCAGTGTCCGGAGGATGGCGATATCCGATTGTTTGTCCTGCACCGCCATGACCAGCGTGGAGACGATGTTGAAGGCGGCGACACCGACGATCAGCATAAGAATGATGAACATTACTGTCTTCTCCATCGCCACGGCGCGGAAGAAATTCCGATGCTGCATGGTCCAGTCACTGACCAGATAGTTGCCGGGCAGCGCCCGGGCAATCTCGCGAACCCTCGCCGGCGCCGCCATCAGGTCATCGAACTCGAGCCGGATGCCGCTGACCGTGTCACTCATGCGGAACAGTCGCTGGGCATCGGCCAGATGGATCAGCGCCAGCGAACCGTCGTACTGCGCCATGTCCACCTCGAAGATGCCACCCACCTCGAAGCGGCGCAGCCGCGGGAGTATCCCGGCCGCCGAGGCGCGCACCTCCGGTGTGATGACGCTGACCGCATCCCCGGTGGTGACACCCAGTTCCCTCGCCAGTCGGCTACCGAGGATGATCCGGTATTCGCCATCCGCCAGGGTGTCGAGTCGACCCTTGATCAGGGTGTTGGCCACCCGCGAGACCGCCGTCTCACGCGCCGGATCGATGCCCCGGACCAGTGCGCCGGTGACAGCGGAGCCCCGGGTCAGCATGACTTCGCCGTTGACGAAGGGTGCAGCCCCGATGATGTCACCGCGCTCGTCGAGCCGCGGCAGCAGGGCCTGCCAATCCGTCAGCCCGCTCTCATAGCCCTGGACCGTGGCATGGGAGACCATGCCCAGGATCCGTTCGCGCAGTTCCTTCTCGAAACCGTTCATGACCGAGAGGACGGTAATAAGCGCCATGACACCCACCGCGATTCCGAGCATCGAGCTTGCCGAGATAAAGGAGACAAACCGGTTGCGGCGACGGGCACGGGTGTAGCGCAACCCGATGAACAGGGGTAGCGGTTTGATCATGTGATCACCGGGATGCGCCGATCCACGCGGATCCCGTTCGCTGTGGGCGTCGCGCCGACGCCGAGCACCATCACGCCGGCGGCAATCGCCGCGCGCAGCGCCCGGCCGTAGACCGGGTCGATGACGTCGGCGGGCCGGATTTCATGGACGTCCGGGCGCTGGGCGCAGAAGATGAGCATCGCGCCTTCACCGCGCTCGGCGAGCCGCTGGAAGACCTCGAGATGGCGAACGCCGCGCGTGCTGGGGGCATCCGGGAAGACCGCCACCCCGTCGTCGACGGCCGCGGTGACGTTTTTCACTTCCACGAATCGGCCGTCCCCCTCGAGCCGGAAATCCGCACGCATCGGCTCATCGGGCACATTCACCTCGGGGCGCGCCGGCCCGGCATCCGTCGCTTCCGGAATGAGTCCGGCATCCGCAAGCGCCTCGGCGACCAGTCGATTGGTGCGCCCGGTGTGTATGCCGACGCGCACGCCACCGGCCGCCTCCACCTGCTCCCAGGTGTGGGCATACTTGCGCCCGGGCCGGTCGCTGCGTGACAGCCATACCCGCATGCCGGGCTCGGCACAGCCCAGCATCGAGCCGGTATTCGGACAGTGCGCGGTGATCCGGCTGCCATCATCAAGCGTGATATCGGCCAGAAACCGTTTATAGCGCTTCTCGAGGGTCCCGGCGGCCAGCGGTGCGTCATAATCCATGACCGCAGTCTACCGGGCGCGGCGCGGCCATTCATCCCGTTTCGCGCCGTCATCGCTTTGGGTAGACTCCTGTGCCCCTGATCCATGACTGCATCCTCATGCCGAACGCAAAACCGCTGCTCATAACCGAAGATCTCCCCGCCGGCGCCGGTGACCGGCAGGACTGGCTGGGGCTGGTGGGCGACGCCACGGCCCTCGCCATCGCCGAGACCGCCCGGCGGCACAACGGGCCGATGATCCTGGTGACCACCGGGACCGCCGAGGCCGAGCAGCTGCGGCGCGGACTGCGCTTTTTCGGCATCGACGACATCGAGCTCATGCCCGATTGGGAAGTGCTCCCCTACGATGTCTTCTCACCGCACCAGGACATCACCTCCGAGCGCCTGCGCGCCCTGCATCGCCTGCCACGCAAGGAATCCGGCGTGGTGATTGTGCCGACGGCGACGCTCATGCAGCGCATTGCGCCACCGTCGTTTCTGGAGGCCACCGTGGTCCGCCTCGCCCGGGGTCAGCGCCTGGCGCTGGAATCCATGCGCAGTGCCCTGCAGGCGAGCGGTTACCGCTGCGTGTCCGAGGTCCTCGAACACGGCGAATTCACCGTCAGGGGCGCCATCCTCGATCTCTATCCCATGGGCGCGGAGGCGCCCTACCGGCTCGATCTCTTCGATGATGAAATCGACACGATCCGCACCTTCGATCCCGAGACCCAGCGCAGCCTCGAGCGCCTGGATACCGTCGAGCTCCTTCCGGCCCATGAGTTTCCCACCGATGAAGAGGGCATCAAGCGGTTCCGCCGGCAGTATCGGGCCCGTTTCGAAGGGGACCCCACCGCCAGTCCGATCTATCAGGCCATCAGCGATGGCCACATCCCGAACGGGATCGAGTCGTATCTGCCGCTTTTTTTCGAAGAAACCGCGACGCTATTCGACTATCTCCCGGCGGGAACCCTGGCGGTCCGCGTCGGCGCCGTCGACGATCAGCTCGATGCGGAATGGGCGCAGATCAACGAGCGTTACGAACAGCGTCGACATGACCGCGAACGGCCCGTCATGCCGCCGGCGTCGCTCTACCTGGACCCCGATGCGGTCAGGCAGGGCCTGCGCCAGAGTGGCCGGATCGATATCCCGGCGGATCCCACCCGCGAGGTGGCCCGGAGCCGCGATCGTCTCCTTGGCGCGCGTCCGCTGCCGGATCTGACAGTAGCGCCGGGTGATGAGTCCGGGCTTTCCCCGTTGCGGCGCTTTGTGGAGGAATTCGACGGCGCCGTCCTCTTGACGGCGGAGACCGCCGGCCGCCGGGAGGCGCTGCGCGAGCGACTCCAGGCCGGCGGGCTGAGGGTCCGCGAGTTCAATGACTGGGCGTCCTTCCTCGCCGCCCCCTCCCCCCTGGCCCTGACCGTGGCGCCGCTGGATGTCGGATTCCGGCTGCCAGAGGCGGGCCTTGCGGTGGTCCCGGAATCCGCGCTCTTCGGCGAGCGCGCCGAACAGCGTCGACGCCGGACATCGGCCCCCGAGCGTGACCCCGACGCCATCATCCGCGATCTCACCGATCTCCGGGCCGGCGCGCCGGTGGTCCATGAACAGCACGGCATCGGCCGATACCAGGGACTGCAGACGCTCGAGGTCGATGGCGTGGCAACGGAATTCCTCACCCTCGAATACGCAGGTGGTGACAAGCTCTACGCCCCGGTGGCCTCGCTGCATCTGATCAGCCGCTACACTGGCGCCGAGGACGAAGGCGCCCCGCTTCACCGCCTCGGCAGTGGCCAGTGGGAGAAGGCAAAACGTCGCGCAGCCGAGAAAGCGCGCGACGTGGCGGCGGAGCTGCTGGATATCTACGCCCGGCGTGAGGCGCAGCAAGGCGAGGCGCACGAGATACCCGAGGACGAGTACCGGCGTTTCGCCGCCCAGTTTCCCTTCGAGGAAACCCCCGATCAGCAGACCGCGATCCATGCCGTGCTGGAGGATCTGCAGCAGACTCGGCCCATGGATCGGGTGATCTGTGGCGACGTGGGCTTCGGCAAGACCGAAGTCGCCATGCGGGCGGCCTTCGCCGGTGTCCAGTCGGGCCGGCAGGTGGCGGTACTGGTGCCCACCACCCTGCTCTGCCAGCAGCATTTCCAGAACTTCACGGATCGCTTTGCCGACTGGCCGGTGCGCATTGAACAGATCTCGCGCTTCCAGTCGGCGCAGGCCCAGGCCCGGACCCTCGAGGCCCTCGCCGACGGCAAGGTGGATATCGTCATCGGTACCCACAAGCTTCTGCAGAAGTCGGTGCGTTTCAGGCGCCTCGGGCTGATGATCATCGACGAGGAACATCGCTTCGGTGTCCGCCAGAAGGAATCGCTAAAGAGCCTGCGTGCCAATGTCGACGTGCTGACACTGACGGCCACGCCGATTCCGCGGACACTGAACATGTCCCTGGCCGGCCTGCGGGATCTGTCGATTATCGCCACGCCGCCGGCGCGGCGCCTGGCGGTGAAGACCTTTGTCAACGAATGGGATGACGCCACGATTCGCGAGGCCTGCCTGCGTGAGCTCCATCGTGGCGGCCAGGTCTATTTCCTCCACAACGATGTCCAGAGCATTCAGCGCATGGCCGAGGAACTGGCCACATTGCTGCCCGAGGCACGCGTGCGCACCGCCCATGGACAGATGCCCGAGCGGGAGCTTGAGCGGGTGATGCTGGATTTCTACCACCAGCGCTTCAATATCCTGGTCTGCACGACGATCATCGAGAGCGGCATCGACGTCCCGACGGCCAATACCATCGTCATCAACCGTGCCGATCGTCTGGGCCTGGCCCAGCTGCATCAGCTGCGCGGTCGGGTGGGTCGCTCCCATCACCGCGCCTACGCCTACCTGGTCGCCCCACCCCGGCGGAGTCAGACTGCCGATGCGGTCAAGCGCCTTGATGCCATTGCCTCACTGGAAGACCTTGGCATTGGTTTCGCGCTGGCCAGTCACGATCTCGAAATACGGGGTGCCGGCGAGCTGCTGGGCGAGGGCCAGAGTGGCCAGATACACGAGGTGGGATTCAACCTCTACAACGATCTTCTCGACCGTGCCGTCCAGTCGCTGAAGTCCGGGAAGGAACCCGCGCTTGAGCAACCGCTGGAGCAGAGTACAGATGTCGATCTGCATATCCCGGCTCTGCTGCCGGAGGACTACCTGCCGGATGTCCATACGCGGCTGGTGCTCTACAAGCGCATCGCCAGCGCCAAGGGCGCGGAGGCACTGCGCGAGCTGCAGGTGGAGATGATCGATCGCTTCGGCCTGATCCCCGAGCCTGCACGCAATCTTCTGGAAGTCGCGCGGTTGCGCCAGCAGGCCCAGGCCATGGGAATTGAACGCCTTGAGGTGGGCCCGGGGGGCGGAATCGTCCAGTTCGGCGAGGCGCCCCAGGTGGACGCCAGCGCCCTTGTCCGCATGGTCCAGGAACAGCCGGCGGTGTATCGTCTGGAGGGACAGGAGCGGCTGCGATTCCAGCGCGAGACCGAATCCGCGCAGGAGCGGATCGATCTCGTCGAGCAGTTGCTCGCTTCCATGGCATTGCGTGAGGCCGCCTGATGAAATGTCCCGTCCGTCCTCTCGACTCGGCGCTTCTCCGCGCCGCGGTGTTCGGGATCCTGATGCTGACCGGCATCGGCATCGCCTTGGGTCAGGCCCGCAACGGGCCGGAGGATCCGGATCGCTATCGGGTGGAGGTTGTGCTTTTCACCCAACCCCCCATCGATCCGGGTCGCCCCGAGCAGCCCGGGCGCCAGGCCGGAGCACTTGGCGAAACCATGGCCTGGCCGCTGCGTCGGGTTGATGAGGGAACACTCGGATACCGCCAACTCCCCGTGGCGGATCATTCGCTCGCCCGGGCGGCCCGGCGCATCAGTGCCCGCGAGGGTTTCGAGGTGCTATGGCATGCAGCCTGGGAGCAGCCCGGTCTCGGCCCTGCCCGGGCACAGGCCGTGGCGCTGCCGATGCAACTCGGGGCGGACGGGATCAGCGGCTTTGTCCGCGTCTATCGTCAGCGCTTTCTGCATGTCGAGGCCGAACTGCGTTACGCCGAGGCCGAAAATCGCCACTGGGCCATGAGCACCAGCCGGCGGATGCGCAGCGGCCAGCAGCACTACCTGGATCATCCGGCGCTCGGACTGCTGGTTCGCGTCGACCCGGTCAGCGCCGATACGAACTGATTTCAGTCCTCGTCGTCGGGATGGGCTGCGTAGATGGCATCGATGTTGCGCAGATAGCCCTTGTAATCCATCCCCGAGCCGAATACGTAACGTTCCGGGACGGTCAGGCCCACAAAGTCCGCTGACAGACCGGGGACCCGTCCCGGATTGGGCTTGTCGGCGAGAACCGCGGTGTGCACCGAGGCGGCCCCCTCCTCCCGACAGGATGCAAGCAGTCCGCGGAAGGTGTGTCCCTCGTCGAGAATGTCGTCCACCAGCAGGACATGGCGATCACGCAACGGGGTCTGCGGCCGGGCCAGCCAGACCAGCTCCCGGCCGGTGGTTGTCTTGTGATAGCGGGTCGCATGGATGTAGTCGATCTCGAGCGGGAAGTCGAGCCGATTCAGGAGCCGCCCCATCGGCACAATGGCGCCGGTCATGACGCCCAGCACCAGGGGACGCGATCCGGCCAGGCGTTCGGTGATCTGTTCCGCAAGGCGGTCCAGCGCGGCCTCGATGGCCCCGGCATCATGCAGGCACTCCGCCCGCTCCATCACCCCGGCCAGTTCCGAGGCGGTGAGCTCCACACCCTGCGTCATTGTCACTCCGGCTAGCGTTGTAACCCGTCAGTATAGCGCCGGGTTCAAAGGCCAGCCAGTTGTCCCCGGGCTTCCCGATAGGCCTCACTTGCGTGAAGTGTCGCGAGGGATTCTCCGCCGCGACCATGCAGACGCGCGAGTCGCAGCGCCGAGAGCGGATCGGGGCCGCTGCAGCGATCCAGCAGCATGTCCGCCCGGCGTCCCGCATTGCCGAAAACCGCCATGTCACAACCCGCCGCAATCGCGGCATCGAGGCGGCCGGCCGGCTCGCCCGCCACCTCCGCCGCCGCCATTTCCAGGTCATCCGTGAAGATGGCCCCCTCGAAGCCCAGCGTCCGCCGAAGATATCCGGTCCACGTCCGGGCGAAGCCGGCGGGTCGCGAATCCACGGCGGGGAATACAACATGCGCCATCATGACCGCGGCAAGGCCGTTGTCGATGAGTCGCCGGAAAGGCAAGAGATCGGTATGGACCAGATCGGCCAGCGCCCTTTCATCGATCGCGCTGGCCTCGTGGGAGTCCGGGGCCGTGCCGCCATGCCCGGGGAAATGCTTGCCGACACAGATCATGCCCGCCGAGCGGACGCCGCGTTGCCAGGCGAGCGCAAGATCCGCGACCATCTCCGGCGCGCCGGAGAAGGCCCGGTCACCGATCACCCGGCTGATGCCCCGGTCCAGATCGAGGACCGGCGCGAAGCTGAAATCCACTCCCAGGGCCCGAAGCTCCGCGGCCATCACCCACCCGGCAGCACAAGCCGCCTCCCGCGCCAGCGCCGGCGCCTCCAGCGCGGCTCGCCCCAGCCGACCCGCGGCCGGCAGCGCGGTCAGTCCTTCCCGGAAACGCTGCACCCGACCGCCTTCCTGGTCCACGGCGATCAGCAGCGGGGGGTTGCGTATGGCACTGATGGATCGGGTCAGTGCCAGCAGCTGCGCGGGTGTCTCGTAGTTCCGGGCGAAAAGCAGGACACCACCCACGGCGGGATGGGCCAGGCGCTCCCGCTCCTCGCCGGTGAGTCGCGTGCCCGCCACGCCGAGCATGAGGGGGCCGAGCATCAGCCGCCATCCTCGATCAGCACCGGCATGCCGGGACGGCAGCGATCGAACAGCGCGACCACATCCTCGCTGCGCATTCTGATGCAGCCATGGGAGCGCGGTTTGTCCATGGGTTCGGTCTCCGGCGTGCCATGTATGTAGATAAAGCGGCGCAGGGTATCCACCGCCCCGCCGCGGTTGCGTCCCGGTTCGCTTCCGGTGAGCCAGAGGATCCGCGTGAGAATCCAGTCGCGCCCCGGCTCCAGGGCGGCCAGTGCCGGACTGTAGATCTCTCCGGTGGGACGACGGCCAACGAAAACGGTGCCCGGCGCCATTGAAGCGCCGATCATCGCCCGAATGCGATGCCAGCCCCGGGGGGTCGCGCCGCTGCCCTGCCACTCGCCGACACCGGCGGCCGCCGTGGAGACAGGCCAGCCCGCGGTCTGCCGTGATCCATGGCAGAGCCAGAGCCGCTGCCGTGGAATCGAGATTGCCAGCCAGTCGTGCATGCCCCGCCCCTCATCGATCATGTCTGCGATGATATCCTAGCCGCTCGACTGATAATGACGAAGGGAGTGCGCTGCGCATGAAACGTCTGATTCTGCTGCGTCACGGGCAGAGCATCTGGAATCTCGAAAACCGCTTCACCGGCTGGCACGACGTCGATCTGAGCGACAAGGGTCGCGAGGAGGCCACCGAGGCCGGCCGCCTCATGGCATCAGCCGGGCTGGCACCGGATGCGGTATATACCTCGGTCCTGACCCGCGCGATCCGCACGGGTTTCATGAGTCTGGATGTGCTCGGCCGGCTGTGGATCCCCATGATCAAGGACTGGCGTCTCAACGAACGCCACTATGGCGCGCTCACCGGTCTGGACAAGGCCGAAACCGCCGCCGAGTACGGTGACGAGCAGGTCCATGTGTGGCGGCGCAGTTTCGCTACACCGCCACCGGCACTCACCGATGACGACGAACGCCATCCCCTTCATGATCCGCGCTACGCCGGACTCGACCCCGCCCTGCTGCCGGCCACGGAATCGCTCAAGGACACCCTCGCGCGGGTTCTGCCGTACTGGGAGAGTGACATCGCGCCGGCACTCGAGCGCTACCCGACACTGTTGATCGCTGCCCACGGCAACAGCCTGCGCGCCCTGGTCAAGCATTTGGAGAGGGTCTCGGATGAGGCGATCACCGGCGTCGAGATCGCGACCGGAGACCCGCTGGTCTACGAACTGGACGATCGCCTGGCGGTGAACGCCAAGTACTCGTTGAGGGACGGCCGTTGAGCGGGCTGCCCCATCTCAACGAGCGTGGCGAGGCGCACATGGTGGACATCGGCGGGAAGGCCGACAGCCATCGGGTCGCCGTGGCCGAGGGCCGTATCCGCATGACGGAGGAGGCCCTCGAGGCGCTGCAGCGGGGCAATCTGGAAAAGGGCGATGCGCTCGGAACCGCGCGTGTCGCTGGCGTGATGGCCGCGAAACGCACATCGGACCTGGTGCCCCTCTGTCATCCGCTATCTCTCACGCACATCGATGTGAAGCTGACCCCGGCGGCCGATGACCCGGCCGTGCACTGCGAGGTCACGGCAGCGACAAACGGGAGCACCGGCGTCGAGATGGAGGCACTGACCGCGGTCCAGGTCGCCCTGCTGACCGTCTATGACATGTGCAAGGCGATGGACCGGGGCATGTGCATTGAAGGTGTGCGCCTGACCCATAAAGTGGGCGGCCGCTCCGGTGAATGGAATCGCTAGCTAGCCGCCCACCGCTTCGTTGACCTTGGCGGCATAGATGAAGTCGTTCTCGTGCAGCCCGCCGATGGCGTGGGTGTGAATCTCCACCTCGCACCAGCCGTAGCCGAAACGGATATCCGGGTGGTGATCCTCCTGCTCGGCGACGTCACCCGCCCGGTTGGCCACCGCCTGCGCCTCGGCGAAGTCCCGGGTCTTGAACCGGCGGCTGATGCGCGTGGCATCCCCGTTGAGTTCCCAACCGGGCACATCGGCGAGATAGCGTTCGGCTTCTTCCCTCGACATGGGATCAATGCCGCCCTGGCACGGTGTGCAGTGCTTCTCGGTCAGACTCATGCTCGCTCCTTGTTTGAGACTTGAATCTCCACCTAATCATCTCGGGCCGGCCGTCTGCAATGGTTGAACGGCGCCCGCCCCCTAGCCCGCGTCGGTATCCCGTGTCTTGGCCTGCTGATAGGCGGCCTCGAGGCGTTCGAAATCGACCGATTCCGGGGTTTCGCCGGCATCGGCGAGGATGCCCTCGAGCCCCCGGAAGCGGCGCTCGAATTTCATGTTGCCGTCGCGCAGCGCCTGCTCGGGGTCCACACCAAGCTGCCGGGACAGATTGACGCAGGCCAGAAGCAGATCGCCCATTTCCTCGTGGATATGCGCCTGGTCCCTCGGCGTGTGTGTCATCGCCTCCTCGAGCTCGGCAAGCTCCTCGCGCACCTTGTCCACCACCTGGTGGGCCTCGGGCCAGTCGAAGCCCACCCTCGCCGCCCGGGACTGCAGTTTACGGCTGCGGGTGAGCGCGGGCAGCGCGAGCGGCACATCATCCAGGGCGCTCGGCGCCTGATCACCGTCCGTCCGGGTGGCCCGCTCCTCAGCCTTGATCGCCTCCCAGGTGGCCCGCTGCGAGGCCGCCGATGTCTCGCGGCGTTCGCCGAAGACGTGCGGATGACGCCGGATGAGCTTGTCGACCACGCCATGGGCGATGGCCTCGAAATCGAAGCTGCCCTCCTCCCGGGCGATCTGGGCATAGAACACGACCTGAAACAGGAGGTCACCCAGTTCGTCGCACATGGCCGACCGGTCGCCACGCTCCATGGCGTCCGCGACCTCGTAGGCCTCCTCCAGGGTATGCGGAACGATACTTCGGAAATCCTGCTCACGATCCCAGGGGCAGCCGCGCTCCGGATCCCGGAGCGTGGCCATTACCGCGAGCAATTCCTCCAGCGCCGTCATCGCTTGCGGTACTGCGTGGCACCGAAGAGCTGTTCCCTGGCCGCATCATCGAGTTTCGGCGAGCGCGCATCGGCGAGCACCGCAACGCCCCGCTGCACGGCGGCGCGCCCGGAGATGGCGTCGTACCATCGCTTGAGGTTCCGGTAATCCGCCAGCGACTGGCCCTGGTTTTCGTGCGGGCGAATCCAGGGATAGCAGGCGATGTCGGCGATCGTGTATTCACCGCCCGCGAGCCAGTCGCGATCCGCCAGTCGGCGATCCATCACGCCATAAAGGCGACTCGCTTCGTTGGTATAGCGATTGATTGCGTAATCGATGGGCTCCGGCGCGTACTGCCTGAAGTGATGGGCCTGGCCGAGCATGGGACCAAGCCCGCCCATCTGGAACATGAGCCATTCGAGGGTCTCGTACCGGGCGCGGGTATCCGGCGGCATGAGACGCCCGGTTTTCTCCGCGAGATAGATCAGGATGGCGCCGGATTCGAACAGCGAGATCGGCTCGCCATCCGGGCCCTCGCGGTCAATGATCGCGGGAATTTTGTTGTTCGGGCTGATCCGCAGGAAGTCCTCGCCGAACTGATCCCCCTGTCCGATGTTGATGCCATGGACGTTGTACTCAAGGCCCAGCTCCTCGAGGGCGATATGGACCTTGTGACCATTCGGTGTCGGCCAGCTGTAGACGTCGATCATGCGGCTTGCATCCTTTATGATTGCGACTATGAATGAGATTCCCGGTTACGAGAGACGCCATAGTGTGCCGGTGAAGGTCGGCCACGTCACGGTGGGCGGCGATGCACCCGTGGTTGTTCAGGCCATGACCAACACGGATACCGTCGACGAGATCCGGACTGCCATCCAGGTGGCCGATCTCGCCCGCGCGGGATCGGAGCTGGTGCGGATTACCGTCAATAACGAGGAGGCCGCGCGCGCCGTCCCCGCCATTCGCCGCCGCCTCGATGACATGGGCGTCGACGTTCCACTCGTGGGCGATTTCCACTTTAATGGCCATCGCTTGCTGAAGGCGGTGCCCGAGTGTGGCGCGGCACTGGCAAAACTACGCATCAACCCCGGCAATGTCGGCAAGGGCAGCCGCCGTGATCCGCAGTTCGCCGAAATCATCGAGATTGCGCGCGACTTCGACCGGCCGGTGCGCATCGGCGTCAACTGGGGAAGTCTCGATCAGGATCTCCTCTCGAGGCTCATGGACGACAACGCCCGCCGGGCCGATCCGCAGCCGCCCGAAGCGGTGATGCGCGAGGCCGTGGTGGTCTCGTCGCTGGAGAGCGCCGAGCGTGCGGAGGCACTCGGCCTGCCCCACGACCGAATCATCATCTCCTGCAAGATGAGTCGGGTGCAGGACCTCATCAGCGTCTACCGGGATCTCGCCATGCGCTGCGAGTATCCGCTGCACCTGGGCCTCACCGAGGCCGGCATGGGTTCGAAGGGCATCGTCGCCTCCACGGCGGCCCTGTCAGTACTGCTCCAGCAGGGCATTGGCGACACCATCCGGATATCGCTGACGCCGGAGCCCGGCGGCGACCGGACCCAGGAAGTGGTTGTAGCGCAGGAGATCCTCCAGACCATGGGGCTGCGCCATTTCACGCCGCTGGTGGCCGCCTGCCCGGGCTGCGGCCGGACCACGAGCACCTTCTTCCAGGAGTTGGCCGACGAGATCCAGACCCATGTGCGGGAACGTATGCCCGAGTGGCGGGAGCAATATCCGGGCGTGGAGTCGATGAGCCTTGCGGTAATGGGATGCGTCGTCAATGGTCCGGGTGAAAGCCGCCAGGCGGATATCGGCATCAGCCTGCCCGGCACCGGCGAGAAACCCGTGGCACCGGTCTACGAGGATGGCGAAAAGACGGTCACCCTGAAGGGCGAGACCATCGCCGACGACTTCAAGGAGATCGTTGAGCGCTACGTCGAGCGCCGTTACGGCCGGGGAACATCCCACGCCTGAACGGACGGTTTGCGGAGGCTATTCCTCCAGCCATGAGCGCTTGTCGCTGACGGTCTCCCATTCCGCGGCATCGGGCGGCGGGTCCTCGCGACGATCGATGACCGGCCACTGACGCGACAGGCGTTCATTGAGGGCGATGTAGTCCTGCTGGTCCGCCGGGACCTCATCATCCGGGTAGATGGCGTCGACCGGGCATTCCGGCACGCAGACAGCGCAGTCGATGCATTCCACCGGGTCGATGACCAGGAAGTTCGGTCCGCCGTGAAAGCAATCTACCGGGCAGACCTCCACACAATCGGTATATCGGCAGCGGATGCAGGACTCCGTCACCACGTAGGTCATGATCAGCCCGCTCCCGACGGCAGCTGGCGTCGATTCGACAGCGCACCGCAGACATCACAGCGCCACGGGCTCCGCCCGTACTGACGCTGCATGGCCTCCCGGATTTCCGGGCGGGTGGCAAAATCCGCCAGGGTGATTCCGCGCAGAAACGTCTCGATCTGCTCCGCCAGTCCCGACCAGAGTTTCTCGTCAAGCGACGAATTCGCGCGTCGCGGTCCGCCCTGTCCATCCATCAGCGTGATGATCTCGCCAATGGAGATTGTCTCCGCGGGCCGGCCCAGTCGATAACCCCCGCCCGGCCCCGGCGTCCCCCGGACGAGTCCGGCGCGCCGGAGTTTCCAGAAGATCTGGTCGATATAGGACATCGATATGCCCTGACAGACGGATACCTCCGACAGCGGCACGGCGCCGGCATCGTTGTGGATGGCAAGGTGCATCAGTGCGCTTACCGCATACCGGCTTTTCGCGGACAGTCTGATCATGGGTTCATTATGCCAATCATCGGGTACTCGGCGTCAGTCCGAACGGCATGACGGTATGACCGTGATTCACGGGGCCGTGGCCATGCCCGAGCGCAACCGCTGTCTCAAGGGCCTGTTGCAGATAGTCCCGCCCTCGCTGGACCGCTGCCTCCAGGTCGAGCCCCCGCCCGATTCCCTCGGCAATCGCAGAAGCCAGGGTGCAGCCCGTGCCGTGATCGCTCGTGGTAGAGATTCGGGCGTGACGAAGGTGGGTGACCCCCCGGCGGGTGGCGAGGACATCTTCCAGCATCTCCCCCGCGAGATGGCCGCCTTTCAGCAGCACTGCCCCGCAGCCGAGCTCCAGCAGGGCCTCGGCCGCGGCGGGCATGGCTTCCGCCCCCTCAAGGGGCCGGCCCAGCAGTGCCTCCGCCTCGGGAATATTGGGGGTGATAAGCCGGGCATGTGGGATGAGGACGTCACGCAGATGGGTCATCGCCTCCTCCGCGACAAGGCGATCACCACTCTGCGCAACCATCACCGGGTCGACAACCAGCGGCGCGCCGGTCGCATGAGCATCGAGTTCGCCGACCACGGCATCGATCACCGCGGCGTCATGGAGCATGCCGGTCTTGATGCAGTCGGCGCCAAGGTCGTCCAGCACCGAGCGCATTTGCTCGCGGATGAACGCCGGTTCAACGCCCCGAACCCCCTGGACGCCGACGGTGTTCTGCGCGGTCAGCGCCGTGATGGCGGTCATCGCATAGCCGCCGAGCGCGGTGACTGTCTTGATATCGGCCTGGATACCCGCGCCCCCGCCGGCGTCCGATCCGGCGATGATGAGAATGCGCGCCGGTCTCATGGACCCTCTCCCTGTGTTGCCTGGATGTACGCTTCGCGTGCCCGCCGTCGGTCCGGTTTGCCGGCACCGGTGACCGGCAGTGCCTCGACGACCTGCAGTGTCGCCGGATGCTTGAAGCGGGCGAGCCGGTCGTCGAGCCAATCACGGATCCCCGGCAGTGCATCATGCGCCGGCCCGGTCAACCAGGCAACGGGCCGTTCACCCCAGCGCTCGTCGGGCACCCCGAACACCATCACACCCTTGATGGCCGGATGTTCCCCGAGAAGCCGCTCGACCTCCTCGGCCGCGATGTTCTCCCCGCCGCTGACGATGACATTGTCGATACGCCCGACGATGAATACACGTCCCTCGGCATCCTCACGGGCCAGATCGCCGCTGCGGATCCAGCCATCATCGGTCCAGCGGGACCGGGTTCGTTCAGGGTCATCGAGGTAGCCATCGAAGTCGTGCGGGCTGCGCAGCTGGAGCTCGCCGGATTCCCCCGTCGGCACCGCGCTGCCGTCGGCGGGATCGACGATGCGATAGTCGCAGTGAAAGAAACTGGTCCCGACGCTTGCCCGCTCGGTCACCGCGCTCGCCGGGTCGGCCGTGGCCCGGGCATTGATGAAATTCGAGGGACCCGCCTCGGTGAGTCCATACGACTGGCGGACGGTGATCCCGCGTGCCAGGAACGGTGCCATGCTGGTCTCGGCGCAGGGCGCTCCCGCGGTGGTGATGGCCTCAAGGGATGCCAGGGACGCGCCCCCGAACGCCGGATCCGCGGCGATCGCCTGTAGCATGGCTTCGACGGCGCCGAGGTGATTGATGCGATGGGTATCAATGGCGCGCAGCACCGCCGCCGGATCGAATGCCGGCGGTACCACGGCACAGCCACCGGCATACAGAATAGGCAGGACCGTGTTCCAGCCCCCGACATGGAAGAGCGGGAAGAGCACCAGTTCACGACGGCTCGCGAGGCCCTCCGGCGCCGCAACGAGCAACTCCACGGCATTCCAGACCATCTGCCGGTGGCTGATCCGGCAGATCTTGGGCAGCCCGGTGCTGCCACCCGTGTGGACCAGCAGGCAGGGATCCGCCAGCGTCAGGGGATGATTCACGGGCCGCGGCGTGACTCGCTCCAGCGCCTGTTCCACCGCGCTGTCCGGAGCGCCGAACGCCAGACTGCGCAGGGTGGCGACCGCCCCCTGCAACCCCTCGACGTAGTCGCCGAGCGCCGTATCCACCAGCAGCCATTCGGGCTGGAGTCGGGACAGGATGTCCGCGGCCTCCGCCGGGCTGAGGCGGTGACTGACCGGCGCAACGACGATGCCCACCTTGCCCGCCGCCATGAAGATCTCGATGGCCTCCAGCCGATTACGGCTCAGCAGCGCGATCACGTCGCCCTGTCCGAGCCCCAGCGAGTCGACCATCCAGGTCGCCCAGCGGCGTGCCCGATCATCGAGTTCCCGATAGGTGAGCTGCAGATTGCGTTCCGGGTCGACGAGTGCGATGCGATCCGGGGTCAGGCACCGGCGCCGTCCGGCCCAGTCGCCCACCCAGTTCATCGGGCGTTGGTCAGCGCAGTATTCGGTATTCATCGTGACCGGGAATTCCAGCAGAATGGCGGGATGAAGTACAACGGCCTTGTCGATATCGGTGTCAACCTCACCCATCGGCGGTTTGACGAGGATCGCGCCGACGTCATCGAGCGTGCCGCGGCCGCCGGCGTCGCGTCGATGATCCTGACCGGCGTCAGCCTCGAGGAATCCCGCGCGGCGGTCGCAATGGCGGCGCAACACCCCGGTGCGATGCGGGCCACCGTCGGCCTGCACCCGCATCACGCCGATGAATGGACCGGGAACAGCACCCCCTCGCTCGAGGCCCTGCTCAAGGAGCCGTCGGCCGCTGCCATCGGCGAGACCGGGCTGGATTATTTCCGTGACTTCTCGCCCCGGGCCGTCCAGCGGGACGCCTTCGCGGGCCAGCTCGAGCTCGCCGCCCGCACCGGACGCCCGGTCTTTCTTCACCAGCGCGATGCCGAGACCGACTTCCTCGCCATGATCAAGGCGTATCGCCCACATCTGACGGCGGCGGTGCTGCATTGCTTCACGGGCGATCAGGCCCTGCTCGAGGCCTGCCTTGAGCTCGATCTGCACATTGGCGTCACCGGCTGGGTGACCGATGAACGGCGCGGCGGCGCATTGCGGGCATGCATTCCGGGCATTCCCGCCGAGCGGCTGATGATCGAGACCGATGCGCCCTTCCTGCTACCCCGTGATCTGCCTGCCAAACCCGCAAACCGGCGCAATGAGCCCGCCTTTCTACCCCATGTTCTCGAGGCCGTGGCGGAGCTCAGGGGGGAGGATCCCGACTCGATCGGCATGATCACGGCGAGCAACAGCCGGGCATTTTTCGGCTTCGATCGCTAGCGTCGGCCTAATCGGCAGAAACGGCGGCGTCGACCGGCGGGTCACCGACGGGGACAGCGCGTGCCCGCGCCGCCAGTGCAGCATCGATCACCTCGGGACCGGCGCCCTTGCGGCCGGCCGCCTCGCTCAGCGTCCGCCGCCAGACCCGGGCGCCCGGCAGGCCCTGGAAAAGTCCGGCCAGATGCCGCGTGAACCGCGTTACCGGAATGCCGGCATGCCAGTGCGCGGCAACGTAGTCCCGGTAGGCAAGCGCCACCGTCGTGCGATCCGGCTGCGGCCGTTCACGATCACCAAAAATGCGTGCATCGGCATCGGCAAGAAGCCAGGGGTTGTGATACGCCTCGCGCCCGATCATGACGCCCTCGAGCGGACCCAGCCATTCCTCTGCGGTATCCAGGCTGCGAATCCCGCCATTGAGTACGATCGGCAAATCGGGAAACACCATCTTGAGGGCTGCAACCGTCCCGTAGCGCAGCGGCGGCACCTCCCGGTTTTCCTTCGGTGACAGTCCCTGCAGCCATGCCTTTCGCGCATGCACGATCATTGCGTCCACCCCACCGGCCACGATCTGCTCAGTGAAATCGCAGAGCTGGTCGAAACGGTCATCGTCGTCGACGCCGATACGCGACTTCACCGTGACCGGCAGCGTTGTCGATTCACGCATGCCGGCTACCAGTTCACGAACAAGCGCTGGCTCTCGCATGAGACAGGCGCCAAAGCGTCCGGACTGAACCCGGCTGCTCGGGCAGCCGACATTGAGGTTGACCTCGTCGTAGCCCCATTGCTCGGCGAGTGCCGTTGCATGGGCAAGCTGTTCCGGGTCGCTGCCCCCCAGCTGCAGCGCCACCGGCGCCTCGGCGGGGTGTCCCGCAAGAAAGCGCTCCGCGCGGCCATACCAGAGGGCCTGTACAGGGACCATTTCGGTGTATAACCGCGTATGGCGGCTGATCAGGCGCAGCAGATACCGGCACGCCGGATCGGTCCAGTCCATCATGGGGGCAACGCAGAGGCGCAGGTCCGCAGTGATACTCATGGGCGATGCAGTCGGGTTATGCTTTTGGCTGAGTGATGACGGGACGTTCAGATCATGGGATCCATCCGATTCTACACGACATCAGGCTGCCACCTGTGCGATGAGGCCTGGCAACGCCTCGAACCCGTCGCACGGCGACGCGGCCTGTCCGTGGAGTGTGTCGACATCATGGACGACGCGGAAGCCGAAGTCGCCTACGCCGAGTCCATCCCCGTGGTCGAATGTGCTCAGCGGTCAGAGCCACTCTACTGGCCGTTCGACATGGCCGATCTCTATCGGTATCTCCCGTGAACCGGCTCATCGCGGCGCTGTTCGCCATCCTCGGCGCCGTGACGCTGCTCAATCCCCGCGGCGTCTCGGCTTCCCCCGATGAGGATGAGGTCTGGGTGCGCGTCGATATCGAGGCCGAAGTCACCGAGGTCTGGCGTGGCAAGCAGCGTCTTATGGAACTCGACGACGTCGCCTTCGGCCGGGGCGGCGTATCGGACCTTCATTTCAGGGGTGATCAAACAACACCAAGGGGTAAATTCAGGATTACCCGATTCAATCGGGAAAGCCGCTTTCATATTTTCATCGGTATTAATTACCCGACCTTGGCCCATCTCGACGAAGCTCGTCGGAGGGGCGTGATGACGGAGGCGGAATACAGTGCTGCCCTGCGGCGAGGCTTGGAACGCGGTGAGTTCCCGCAGGATGGCACGCTCGGTGGGTATATCGGATTTCACGGCATCGGTAATGGCAACCCCGCCATTCACCGAGACTTTCACTGGACCCAGGGCTGCATTGCGCTGACCAATGAGCAGATCGAAACGCTGCATTCCGTTGTCACAATCGGTACGCCGGTGGTGATTGAATAGCCTTTCCGGGGGGTTGAAAGTCATCCGCCGGCGAGCAATCATGCGTCCGACGATCACGGCGAATTGGCGCCGTTGATGTCCGTCGGATTCAAACGTCAGGACAAGACGAAGGAGTTTTATATGACCCAGTCGCTCAAAACGCTGCTCAAGCTGAGCGCTGCTACCGCCTCGATGGGACTGCTGGTGGGGTGTGCCACGCAGGCGTCCACGGAAGACCTGCAGGCTCAGATTGATGATGTCCGGGCGCTGGCCGAGGCCGCGATGGACGAAGCGAGCACCGCCATGGTGACTGCGGAAGGCGCCGAGACCGTCGCCAATGCCGCCCAGGACACGGCTGACGAGAACAGCGAAAAGATCGATCGCATGTTCGAGGAGTCGATGTACAAGTAGGATCCGCCCCGGCTGATCCCATCAGAACCCCGCCCCGGCGGGGTTTTTTATTTGCCGGACCACCGAGGACCAGTAACCGGTATCCGTCGGGCCGGCGTCCAGACTTCTCGAGACAACGCCTGGCATGCCGCTCGCGGTCTTGACCATGCGGCTAAGCCGGTCATGGTCCACGCGGGCCGGTCCTTCATCCAGAATCCCGGCGAGCGCGCGCACGGCATCCCGAATCGGTGGTGGTTTCAGCGGGTCATAGGCATTCTCCGCGTCCGCCGGCAGCACGGGGTGCGCCTCGATCAGCAGCTCACCAGCCATCCAGCCCGCCTTGACCGGCTGATTGACGATCCGGACATTCGTGCCGACCGGGAGGCGCTCGAACAGCGACTCCACATCTTCGGGGAACATGCGGATGCAACCGTGGGTCACCCGCATGCCGATGCCCCGCGGCTCATTGGTGCCATGGATCAGATAAGCACCTCCGGGGATATCCAGCCGCATTTTGTGTCGCCCGAGGGGATTATCCGGCCCCGGCGGGACGGCGCTTGCCAGTGGCCGGCCCTGGGCAGCGCGTTCGGTCAGAATGGACTCTGGCGGAAACCAGTAGGGATCCTCGGTCTTCTCGGTTATCCGGGTCTCGCCCAGCGGCGTACCCCAGTCCATGCGCCCGACACTGATGGGATAGGTCTCGACGCGGCGGCTGTCCGCTGTATCGGCGGGCGGGTAATAATAAAGCCGCATCTCCGCGAGGTTGATGACAACGCCGTCTCGGGGCGCCGCGGGAAGAATGAACCGGCTCGGAATAACAACGTCCGCGCCCTCACCGGGCAACCAGACATCCACATCCGGATTCGCACGGCGCATTTCCTCGTAACCAACGCCATACTCACGCCCGAGCGCCAGTAGCGTGTCCTCCTGGTCGGCGGTCACACTCTGCACATGCCCGACCACATCCTCGTTGGGTGGAGGCAGCGGATAGCTGAGGGCCATGGCAAGCGAGGGGATACCCATCCACCATGCCAATGCCCAGATTCGCGCCAGACCGATTATTCCTGCCGTTCGCATCACCCTGTCCTGCTCATGTTCGGAAAGCCGATTCCACCCGGAATCCTCTGCTGACTGACATAATGTAACGCGAATCGCATCCGACCCGTCTGCCGAGGATTAAAGCCATGGACGATCTGCAACGCACCGCAATCGAGGCCGCCGCATTCCGGGCGCTTGTCGAGCATCTTCGTGAGCGCACCGATGTCCAGAATATCGACCTCATGAACCAGGCCGGGTTCTGCCGCAACTGCCTTGCGCGCTGGTATGCGGAGGCCGCCGCCGAACGGGGCATCGAACTGGACAAGGAAACCGCACGGGAGATGATTCACGGCATGCCCTATGCCGAGTGGAAATCACGCTATCAGTCATAAATCAGTCGGATAGGGGTTCGTTTTCACAACGGTTTGCGCAATAATATAGGCATGAGCGCTAAACGCATGACAGGAAAGCTTGTTGCGGCGGTTGCCATGGCATGGGTGGCCGCGCCTGTCGTGCATGCCCAGTCCCCCGACTGGCGGCTGGGGGTCCAGCCCGAGCTTGAGCTTACCTCGCACCTCAGCGAGCGCCTTGATATCCGTTTCGGAGTGAATCGCGAATCGTCCGGGATCGGATCGGCGCGGCGGACCGCCTTTTCCCTGGTTGATGAGTCGATGCAGTTTTCGGCCCTGGTGGACTGGTCCCTGCATGAGAGCGGTCTGCGAATGACCGGCGGCGCGCTGTACGGGGAAGAGCTGCTGGATGCCAATTCCTTCAGCATGCCCGGCCTCGATGCAGAGGATATGCGGACCTACCTGGGCGTCGGCTGGGACAACGATCTCGGCACGCAGGGGCGCCTGGGGCTCTCGCTGGATATGGGCCTTACCTTCGAAGGCGTTGCCGATACCCTCGACGCCGGCCGCTCCTCTCCGAACGCGGCGGCCAACAGCACCATGCTGGGTGATACCTTCGAGAGCTTCCGCTACACGCCCAGCTTCTCGGCGGGCGTCGAGTACCGCTTCTAGACTGGCGATTGGTCGAACCCGCTCTGTCTGCTCCGGGGGTTCGAACCCCGGCACGATCAGATACAAAAACGGCCCCGGTGGGGCCGCTTTCGTATCTGGCGGAGAGGGAGGGATTGACTCGGCCCGCCGGGCCTCGCCCTCCGGGCGCCTCGCCGCGCCGCTCGGCGTCCCAACTGCCTGGCGGCAGTTGGTCGAACCCGCTCTGTCTGCTCCGGGGGTTCGAACCCCGGCACGATCAGATACGAAAACGGCCCCGGTGGGGCCGCTTTCGTATCTGGCGGAGAGGGAGGGATTCGAACCCCCGGAGCCCGTGAGGACTCAACGGATTTCAAGTCCGCCGCATTCGACCACTCTGCCACCTCTCCAGCGGTGGAGATTGTCCATCGCGCGAGGCTTCAGGACAAGTCCCGGGACGCCGGGCAGTGGTCGCGGATCTCGGCCGCGGACTCGCGAACGAGGCGCGGACCCTTGTAGATCAGACCGGTGTAGATCTGGACCAGGTTGGCGCCGGCTTCCATTTTCTCCACCGCGTCCGCCGGGCTCATGATGCCGCCAACGGCGATGATCGGCAGATCCGGGCCGGCCTGGTGGCGGACCTGGCGCACGACCTCCGTGGCTCGAGCGCGGAGTGGTGCGCCGCTGAGGCCACCGGTCTCCTTGGCATGGCGACTGCCGGCCACCCGGCTGTGGTCGATGGTCGTATTGGTGGCCGTGATGCCGTCGATACCACACTCGAGCAACGCGTCGACAAGACCTCGCAGGTCGTCATCGGTCAGGTCTGGCGCGATCTTCACCACCAGCGGGACACGACGCCCGGCTTCCGCTTCCAATGCGCCCTGTTCCTCCTGCAGGCGCCGGACAAGCCCGGTCAGTTCCCTGCCCGCCTGCAGCGACCGCAGGCCCGGTGTGTTCGGCGAGGAGAGGTTGACGACCACATAATCGGCAATGGCATGGACCGCATGCAGGCAGTGACAATAATCCGCTGCCGCCTGCTCCAGCGGCGTATCGCGGTTCTTGCCGATGTTGATCCCGATGGGGATGTCGACATGTTGACGCGCGGTCATCACCGCCTCGCAGAGATAATCCACGCCCTGATTGTTGAATCCCAGCCGATTGATGAGCGCCTCGTGCGCGGGCAGACGAAACAGTCGCGGTGGCGGATTGCCGGGCTGCCCCACCGGGGTGACCGTACCGAGCTCGACGAACCCGAATCCCATCGCCGCAAGTCCGCGGATGTGATCCCCATTTTTATCGAGCCCTGCCGAGAGACCGACGGCATTGCGGAACGACAGCCCCATCACGCGCCGCTTATCCTCTACCGGCGACGGCATGAACCGCTCGCCGCCAAGCCGCGCGAGGCCGTCCATTGCCCCCAGAGCGAGGTCATGGGCGCGCTCCGGCGGCATCATGAAAAGCAGACGTCTCAGTACGCTGAACATAGGAGCCCTCGACCCGGGTACACGACGTGCCTAGACTGATGGTCAGGCGGGGGCAGTCTATCAGGAGTGACGATATGCGCCGGGTGATATTCAACCAGAAGGGCGGCGTCGGCAAATCGACCATCACCTGCAACCTGGCCGCGATCGCCGCCCACCGTGGCCTGCGCACGCTGGTAATCGATCTCGACGCACAGGCCAATGCGACGCATTACTTACTCGGCGAAGCGGTGGACGATCCGGGCGAAAGCGTCGCCGGATATTTTGAAGATACGCTCAGCTTTCGTATTTATCCCCGCGATATTGCTGAAATTGCTCGGCCCACGCGGTATGAGAATCTGGCCGTGGTTGCCGCCCATCCCGAACTCGAGACGCTGCAGGGCCGGCTGGAATCGCGATACAAAATCTACAAGCTCCGCGAGTCCCTCGCCGCGCTGGAGTCGTTCGACCGGGTCTACATCGATACGCCGCCGGCACTGAATTTCTATACCCGCTCGGCGTTGATCGCCGCGGATCGTTGTCTTGTACCCTTCGACTGCGACGCCTTCGCCCGGCAGGCGCTCGACGAACTGATTGCCGCCGTCGAGGAATTGCGTCTCGACCACAACCCGGATCTCAATATCGAGGCCATCGTCGTCAACCAGTTCCAGTCACGCGCCCGTCTGCCGCGCGAACTTGCGGAAGAGTTGCGCGATCGCGGCAATCCGGTTGCCGAACCCTTTCTGCCGGCGTCGGTCAAGGTGCGCGAATCCCATCAGGCGGCGCGCCCACTGATTGATCTGGCTCCACGGCACAAGCTCACCGAGGCATTCGTAGCCCTGCATGATTCGCTGGAGTCGGCATGAATACAGAGGCCCCGGGCACGCTGGAGCTGCTGGAGACGGCAATTGAATCGGCGGGTGAAGGCACGTCGCTGGTCGTCACGGACGCCTCGTCGGTTCGCCGGGCTGTGGGAGACCGTGGGGTCACGCTGTTCGCCCCCGATGTGGCGGAATCACACCTCGACGGGCTACCCCGGGCGGCACTGGCCGTGGTCGACGGCGCATCCGCATTCCCATCGGCAGCAGGCGCCGTCCAGCTCGTGGGGCGTCTGCGCGATCTGCATGCCGACCGTGTCCTGGTGATCGCCAGCCGCGATCATGGCGGGCACCTGGGCCGCCAGGAACTTGTCGGTCTCGGCTTTCAGCGCTGGGCCAGCAGTCTGGATCCGGATGGCCGACGGCGCTGGTACGAGTTCGATATCGCCCACTACAAGGTCACGCCGGACTGGCTCAACGCCCGTCACTGGGCCAATCCGGAGCTTTGGGACAAATATCGCTGGTAGTGTCGGCTAACGCACCCCCTCCTGCCAGATCCAGCGGATGATGGCGTCTGCGGCATCTCGCCAGCCCGGCTCAAGCATCATGGCATGGCCCAAGTCCGGCAGCGACTGCCACTGGCATCCCCAGAGGTCGGCCACCGCGCGCGTTTCATCGGCATGGAACAGGGCATCGTCGTCCGCGGCAAGGACCTGCATGGGGACGGTTTCCGGGGCGAGCCACGGGCGGCCGGCAGCATGCACGTTCATGTCCCAGAGGGCCCGCTGGGATTCGCGCTGGACCCGCCGGGCATAGGCCGTGAGCTGTTCGTCCGGCATCTGTTCCGAGAAAATGGCGCGCTGCGCCACATCCGTGTCGATGACCCCCGAGCCGAACGCCTGCATGAGCCCGTACTGTGCGTAGAGCAATGGATCGCCGATCGCCATGCGCAGCGTCGACGGCAAAAGCCCCTGCGGCGGGACTGGCGCCATCAGCACGGCGGCCGATGCGGGAAACCGCTCCAGGTAGCGCTGGACGACGAGCGCGCCCATGGAGTGGCCAACGAGGACCGGTGGCGGTCCGTCGAGCCCGGCGACAACACGCTCGAGGTCACCGACATACTCCCGAATCCCATAGGTATCCAGCCTGCCACGTCCAGCGCTGCCACCATGCCCGCGCAGGCTTGGCGCGATCGTCTGAAAGCCGCAGGACGCGAAATAGTCCAGAAAATGGGCCTGCCAGCACCATCCGCCCACGAACGCGCCGTGGACGAACACCACCGGTGTGGACCGCGCTACCCCCTCATCCACCGGGGCGACGCTGAAGATCTCGAGCTCCGATGCGTCCTCGCGATGCCAGTTCGGCCAACGAAAATCAACGAACATTGGTTCCCCTACCGTTGCGATGCCGCTACGCTAGCAGATTCATCAGGGGATTTTCCTGCCCCGCGGGATGTCAGAGTGGTTACAGTCGCTGAAGGCATGAGGCAGAACATTGATCCGAGCCACATTCACACACGCCCTGCTGGCGATGACGCTGCTGTTCACGCAGCCCGCCCTGTCACTCGCCGGCGAGGCCATCGAGCCCGATCCTCTCCAGGAGCGCGCGGGCCAGGTGGTCGGCGAGTTGCTGTCCCGCTACCACTACAACGATCTGCAAACCAACGACCAGCTCTCGGAGGAAGTCTACCGAGCCTATTTTGACGCCCTTGATCCGCAGCGCTTCTACTTCACCGCGGCGGACCTGGAGGCGTTTGCCGATCGCAGTGATCAACTTGACGATGAAATCAGCAGCGGACGTCTCGACACCGCCTATGCCATCTTCGAGCGCTATCGCCAGCGCGTGAACGAACGAAGCGATTACGCACTCGACGTGCTCGCGTCGGGGCTCGATTTCGATACGGCCGCCACCCTCGAGCTGGACCGATCCGATGTCGACTGGGTGCGCTCATCCGGAGACCTCGACGAACTCTGGCGCAAGCGTGTGGTGAATGACGCCCTTACCCAGAAACTCAATGGCCGTGAAGTTGAAGAGATCAAGGAATCCCTCGCGAGTCGCTACAAGCGCTTGTCCCGGACCCTCTCGCAGTACACCGCCGAGGACGTCTTCCAGGTCTTCATGACGGCCTGGGCTGGCGAGTTCGACCCCCACAGCAGCTATATGTCACCGCGCACCTCCGAGAACTTCGACATCAACATGCGGCTCTCTCTGGAGGGCATCGGGGCACTGCTCAGCAGCGAGGGAGAGTTCGTCGAGATCGTGGAGCTCATCGCCGGTGGCCCCGCAGAGACCAGTGGTCAGCTCAAGGCCGGTGACCGGATCGTCGGTGTTGGCCAGGCGCCGGATGATATGCAGGACGTCGTCGGCTGGCGACTCGCCGACGTGGTCGATCTGATCCGCGGACCCAAGGGCTCGGAAGTGCATCTGCGCATTCTCCCGAGCACGCGTGGCAGCGAGTCCCGGGAGCGGGTGATCACGCTCACCCGCAACACCATCGAACTGGAGGAACAGGCCGCCCGGGCCGAGGTCCGCGAGGTGGAGCGGGAAGACGGCGCGGAACGCATCGGCGTGATCGAGATACCGGCCTTCTATGCCGATTTCGGCGCGGCGAACGCCGGCGATGAGGACTATAGAAGCACCACGCGCGATGTCCGCGAACTGCTTGCTAGCGAGGCACTCGCGGATATCGACGGTCTGGTCATCGATTTGCGCGGCAACGCGGGCGGTTCACTGGAGGAAGCGGTACGTATGACCGGGCTGTTCATCGACCAGGGCCCGGTGGTGCAGGTGCATCGCAGTAACGGTCGCCGTGAGGTCCTGACCGATCCGGCCGGTGAACTCGCCCTCTATGATGGCCCCCTTGGAGTGCTCGTGGACGGCCGCAGCGCATCCGCCTCGGAGATATTCGCGGCGGCCATGCAGGACTACGGCCGGGGGGTGGTCATGGGCGACCAGACCTTCGGCAAAGGCACCGTGCAGACGCTGGTTGGCCTTGAGCGCTTCGGCGTGGGTGACAAGGAGACGCCCAGCGGTCGGCTCAAGCTGACCATTGCGAAGTTCTACCGGATCAACGGCGAAAGTACACAGCTGGAGGGCGTCACACCGGACCTGGAGATGCCCTATCCCCATGCCAGCAACGACATGGGTGAGCGTGCCGCGGATAACGCCCTGCCCTGGGATACCATCCGCTCCGCCGACTACGTGCGTCTAGGCCGGCTCGACGGACTGGTCAACACACTCCGGCGCCACCATCAGCAACGGCTCAGGCTCGATCCTGCACTCCAGGCGGTGGCAGGCGAGGCCTCCCGCCTCGAATCGGAGCGTGACAGGACGCAAGTAACACTCAATGAGGCCGAGCGCCGCGCGGAAATCGATGCAGCCGAGGCCGCTCGGCTGGTCGCCGTTAATGCCCAGTTGACTGCCTACGGGCGCCAGCCCCTCGCGAGTCTGGACGAACTGGAGCCGGATGCGCTGCCGGATGTCCTGCTGGATGAGGCGGTGGAAGTGGTTGCCGACCTGGCCGAACTTCAGGCCGGGGGAACCCCTCGGATGGTGGGCAGACTATCGCCCGTTCAGGCGGCGGCAAGGTAGTCGACGATCAGCTGAAGCCGATCGATCCCCCGGTAGTGATTCACGTCGAGGCGGAAAACCGCCTCAATCTCCCCGGGCGCTTCAGCAAAGCCGTTGTCCACGGCGTTGAACGCGATCGCGTCGACCTCCAGATGACCGGCGCCGAGAGGACTCAGACGCAGCTTCAGGTGATCCGCCCCGACGATGCGCTGTTCGCGCACCAGGAAGCGGTCATGGAAGACCGGCTCGGGGAATCCGGCCCCCCAGGGACCCGCATAGCGCAGCGCCGAGGCGGTTTCGAGGCAATAATCCACCGGGGATAGTATGCCGTCGGTCCAGAGGATCTCCGCAGCCGGCTTGTCGCCCAGCCATTCCCTGGCGAGCTCGGTCACACCTGACTTGAACGCATCGAAATCCTCCGACCGCACGCTCAGTCCGGCGGCCATTGCGTGACCGCCGAAGCGCAGGATGAGATTGCCCCCGCTGCGCGTATCCAGGGCCTCGAAAAGATCGCGCATATGCAATCCCGGCACCGAGCGGGCCGAGCCCTTCAACTCACCATTGTCCGCAGGCGCGAAGGCCACCACCGGGCGCCTGAACCGTTCCTTGAGTCGTGACGCCACGATGCCGACCACGCCCTGATGCCAATCGTCCGCCACCAGGCAGAGTATCGGCGCCATCTCCCCCGCCGCCGCCTCGGCATGGGCCTCGATATCGGCGAGCGCCGTTTCCCTCATCTCACGCTCCAGGGCGCGCCGCTCCCGGTTGAGTGCCTCCAGGCTTGTTGCGCGCGCGTCGGCTCCGCGCTTGTCGCCGGCAAGCAACGTCTCGATCCCCCGGCTCATATCATCCAGGCGGCCGGCGGCATTGAGACGCGGTGCGGCGCCGAACCCGAGATCCATCGCGTTGACTCGGGCCGGATCGCGACCGGCGGCGTTCAGCAACGCCAGCACCCCCGGCGTTGCCTGGCCGGCCCTGATCCGGCGCAGACCCTGTTCGACGAGCAGGCGATTGACACGGTCCAGTGGTACGACATCGGCTACAGTGCCCAGCGCGACAAGATCGAGGTTATCCACCAGTGCCGGCTCCGGACGGTCCGTGTTGAACCAGGCCCGCTCGCGCAGAGCGGCGCGCACGGCGAGCATCGTGTAGAAACACACGCCCACGCCCGCCAGATGGCGGCCTGCGAATGCCGGTGATTCGATATGCGGATTGACGATGGCGAGCGCCGCCGGTAGCGACTCACCCGGCAGGTGGTGATCGGTGACCACGACACCGATGTCCGCTGCCTGCGCGGCCTCCACGCCGGCGTGGGCACTGACCCCGTTGTCCACGGTCAGAATCAGGTCGGGGGCATACGCCCTGGCGACCTCGACGAGCTCCGGCGTCAGGCCGTAACCGAACTGGAAGCGATTGGGCACCAGATAGTCGACCCGGCAGGCGCCCATCGCATGTAATGCCCGTACAGCGAGCGCGGTGCTGGTAGCACCATCGGCGTCGAAGTCGCCAACCACCAGGATTCGCTGGCCGACGGTGATGGCGTCGGCCAGCACCGCCGCGGCCGAGCCGACACTCCGGAGCGACCCCGGATGGGGGAGCTGGTTGAGCCGATAATCGAGTTCATCGGATCGCGTTACTCCGCGGCCGCGATAGACCCTTCGCAACAGCGGGGAGAGCGTGGCTGGCAGATCGTCCGTGCATGTCGGGAGGTCCCGCTCGCGGATTTCCACGGCGTCGCGGCGGCTCATTCGACCACCAGCCATTCCCTGAGCGCCCGCGGCCGGCGCCACAATCGCCATCGGTCGCCGGGGGTGATGAGGTGCGTCCAACCATTGGCCGAGCGAAGCTCAACCCGACCGCCGTATTCGAAGACGAGATCACGGAGGATTCTCGCGACTCCGCCCTCGAACCGCTGCAGGGCGCCCAGCCACGCCTCCGCATCCCCGCCAAGGAGGGCACGCTCCGCATCGGGCCAGACGAATACCGCCGAGCCGGCTTCCGCCAGCGAGCCGGCAGGCGGAAGATCCCGTATGTATTCGACATCGCTGCTGCTCCGGGCCAGTCCCCGTGCCAGGGCGTCATCACCATGGATGACATGCGCCGGCACATTCAGACGCTCGTCATTGCCCGACCCGCCGCCCCAGAACCAGAGTCCGTTGACCGGCAATTCCCCCCGCGACTGTCGAGCGGTATTAACCGGGTGGTCATGCAGGAACATCTGCACTTCGTTGAGCAGCTTCCGCCAGGGCCGCGCCGCGGCGTCGTTCGGGATGACGGTATCCAGATAGCGGCCGGCAACCGCCGAGAGCGGCGGCAGATCCGGCCCCGGCGCCGACTCGGCAATCAGCAGCCATTCACCATCCCGAAACTGAAGTGAAATTCCATCTTCCGCGAACAGCTCATTGAAATCACGGCAAATATGTTCTGCTTCAGCGGCGGGTGAATCGAGAGCATCACCGGCAAACAGCAGCAGCCGATCCCGATCCGGGCGCAGATGCGTGGGTGCGGCGCGGTAGCAGACCCGCTCCCCCTCGATGCCGAACCCGGAGGCCAACAGCCCCCCCACCGGCGGCGCCGGCTCGGCCAGTGCGCACAGCAGCCCTTCTCCGTCGGAACGCGATCCCGCGCGCCGGACGGACTTGCCAAGCAGTGCCTCCAGCACCGGAAAAGGGCCCGCAGCCGGGAGGGCATCGGCCAGCGTGGCCGGCACAGGACCCAGCAGCGCCGGGGCCAGGCAGATCAGCTCGCCGCGTCCCGCCATGGACTCAGGCCATCTTGCCGAGAATCGCCTGCCGAACCGCCGGGGAATCGGCGTCCACCGTCGTCACGGCCGCCTCGGCATGCCGCTGGGCGACATCCGGGTCCTTCAATCCATGGCCGGTCAATGTGCAGACCACCCGGCTGCCGGGCGGAATCCGTCCGTTCTCGACATCCCGCATGGCGCCGGCCACCGAGACCGCCGAGGCCGGCTCACAGAATATGCCCTCGCGGCTTGCGAGCAACCACTGGGCCTCGAGGATCGCCTCATCGGCAAACTCGTCAAACCAGCCGCCGGACTCCCGCGATGCGGTGAGCGCGTAATCCCAACTCTGCGGCGCCCCGATCCGGATGGCGGTGGCCACCGTCTCGGGATGGGTGACAGGCCCGCCACGCAGGAACGGGGCCGATCCGCTTGCCTGGTAGCCCACCATAACCGGGCGACCCTCCACGCGGCCCTGGTGATAGGCACAGTCGCCGTTACAGAAACCACAGGCCTGTGTTCCCTTTCGGCCCGGGGCAAGCGCCATTTCGCTGTAGCCCATCCAGTACGCGGTGATGTTGCCGGCATTACCCACCGGCAGGCAGTGATAGTCCGGGGCTCTGCCGAGCGCCTCACAGATCTCGAACGCCGCGGTCTTCTGGCCCTGAAGGCGATAGGGATTCACCGAATTGACCAGGCTGACCGGCGCCTGCTCCGCCATTTCCTTGACGATCCGCATGCCGTCGTCGAAATTGCCGCGGATCTGGAGCACCTCGGCACCGTGCATGATGGCCTGGGCAAGCTTGCCCATGGCGATCTTGCCATCCGGGATGAGCACGAATGCCTTGATGCCCGCCCGGGCGGCATAGGCCGCCGCCGACGCCGAAGTGTTGCCGGTGGAGGCGCAGATGATGGCCTCGCTCCCCTCGGCCACGGCCTGGGTCACGGCCACCGTCATGCCCCGATCCTTGAACGACCCGGTGGGATTGAGCCCCTCGTACTTGACGTACAGCTCGACGTCATGACTGAGCGCCGTCGGCAGGTTCTCGAGGCGAATCAGCGGGGTATTGCCCTCGCCGAGACTGATCGGGCGTGCATTGTCGGCAAGCGGGAGCCGGTCGCCATAAGCGCCGATCAGGCCGGTATAGCGGTTCTGGTCGCTCACAGGAGTGCCTCCACACGAATCCGCGTGATACTGCCATGGATGGCCTCCAGCGCCTCGATACGCTCACAGGCCTCGTTCATGCGCGCCTCGCGCACGCGATGGGTGAGCAGGATCACCGGTACCGTCTCCGCACCCGGGGCCGGCTGCTTCTGGATGACCGCCTCGATACTGATCCCGGCATTGCTGAGAATGCCGGTGATATCGGCCAGCACACCGGGCTCGTCCTGCGCCTCGACGCGGAGGTAATAGGCGGTCTCCACGGCGTCCATGCCGACCACGGGCTCATCCGAGAGCGAGTGCGACTGGAAGGCCAGATAAGGGACCCGATTCTCGGGCTCCAGGGTGAATTCCCGGACCACGTCCACCAGATCGGCCACCACGGCCGAGGCCGTCGGCTCGGCACCGGCGCCGGCCCCGTAGTAGAGCGTGGGTCCCAGCGGGTCGGCATTCACCATGACGGCGTTCATCACACCGTCCACGTTGGCGAGGAGCTGGCGCTCCGGCAGGAGCGTGGGATGGACCCGCAGGCCGATACCATCCCCCTCCCGCCGGCAGATACCCAGATGCTTGATGCGGAAGCCCAGCTCCGAGGCATAGGCGACATCGTCGGTACTGATCTGGCCGATGCCTTCCATGAATACCTTGTCGAACTGCAGCGGAATCCCGAATGCGATTGAGGCCAGAATAGTGAGCTTGTGTGCCGCGTCGACACCCTCGACATCGAAGGTGGGATCGGCTTCGGCATAGCCAAGCCGCTGTGCCTCGGCCAGGACGTCGCCGAAGGCACGGCCGGCGTAGAGCATTTCGGTCAGAATGAAGTTGCTGGTGCCGTTGATAATACCGGCGAGCCACTCGATCCGGTTGCCGACCAACCCCTCGCGGACCGCCTTGATGATCGGGATCCCGCCCGCAACGGCCGCCTCGAAACCGATGGTCACGCCCTTCTCCCGCGCCCGAGAGAAAATCTCGTTGCCGTGCAGGGCGATCAGCGCCTTGTTGGCGGTGACGACATGCTTGCCGTTATCAATGGCTCGCAGGATCAGTTCCTTGGCCAGGGTTTCACCACCGATGAGCTCGACCACGATTTCGATGGACGGGTCATCCACGACGGCATAGGCGTCATAGTCGAGATGGATATTCTCGGTGCTGCACGTCCGCGGACGAGCGGGATGGCGAGCCGCGGCCCGCACCACATCGATGGGCCGGCCCGCGCGACGGGTGATTTCATCACGATTGCGTTCCAGCAGATTGACGGTGCCACCGCCAACCGTCCCCAGTCCAAGCACCCCGACCTTTACCGGATCCAAGAGGTTATCTCCCTTTTCTTTACTGCCCATGACCATCCCGCCGCAGCATCTGCTTGATGCCGCGCACGGCCTGCCGTGTCCGATGCTGATTCTCGATAAGACCAAAACGGACGTATTCGTCACCGTACTCGCCGAAGCCGATGCCGGGTGATACCGCCACACCGGCGTCGCGCAACAGCTTCTTGGCGAACTCCAGCGATCCCATGTCGCGATAGGGTTCCGGAATGCGCGCCCAGGCGAACATCGTCGCCTTGGGCCGCGTCACCGGCCAGCCCGCTGCCTCGAGGCCGTCGCACAGCACGTCGCGCCGGCCCTGGTAGGTTTCCCGAATCTCGCTGACGCACTCCTGAGGCCCTTCCAGCGCCTGGATTGCCGCTACCTGGATCGGCGTGAACATCCCGTAGTCGAGGTATGACTTCATCCGCGCGAGGGCTGCGATCAGCTTGTCATTGCCGCACAGAAAACCCACGCGCCAGCCCGGCATGTTGTAGCTCTTCGACAACGAGAACGACTCCACCGCCACCTCGCGTGCGCCCGGCACCTGGAGGATCGAAGGCGCCTCATAGCCGTCGTAGACCAGATCGGCGTAGGCGAGATCATGGACGACCCAGATGCCATGTTCGCGGCATATCTCTACCACCCGCTCGAAGAAACCCAGATCGACGCATTGCGCCGTCGGGTTGGCCGGGAAGTTGATGATCAGCATCTTCGGCTTGGGCCAGGTGTCCTTGATGGCCTTCTCCAGCTCGGTGAAGAAATCCCCACCCTCGACCAACGGGACATGACGGATATCCGCCCCGGCGATGACCACGCCATAGGGGTGAATCGGATAGGCCGGATTGGGGACCAGGACCGCATCCCCGGGGCCCAGTGTGGCGAGGGCCAGATGCGCAAGCCCCTCCTTGGAGCCGATGGTCACGATCGCTTCGGTCTCCGGGTCGAGCGCCACGTTGTAGCGGCTGTGATACCAGCGCGTGATGGCCCGGCGCAGACGCGGTATGCCGCGGGACATGGAATAGCGGTGGGTATCCGGCCGCTGAGCGGCCTCGACCAGCTTGTCAACGATGTGCCGCGGGGTCGGGAGGTCCGGATTGCCCATGCCGAAGTCGACGATGTCCTCGCCCCGGGCGCGGGCCTGGGCCTTGAGTTCATTGACGATATTGAACACGTAGGGCGGGAGGCGCTTGATGCGCTGGAATTCCTCGTTCAAGGCAGTACCCCGGGCCGATGGTTGAGTGTGCATGCGGAAAACCTCCGCGTCCCGTCATGATAAACGGTGAACGCTAAAATTGCCCCCTGCCGGTGTCAAATCAAGCCGCCCCTCGACCCGGCTTGCCCCATACCCTCGCCGCTCGCTATCGTGCCGTCATGAAAATGAGCCTAGACGGTGCCGAGGGCGCCTACCATATTCAGGGTTATTCGGATGGCGAGATCCGCATCAACGATGTCCGCTATGCGGAGAGCCTCCTGGTGACCCCCGATACACTGGTCACCGAATGGGGACCCGGCTCCCTGCAGACGCTCAGCGATGAACATCTGGCGGCGGTCCACGATCTCGAGCCCGAGGTGGTACTGCTGGGGACCGGCGCCCGGCAGACGTTTCCGGATCGCGAACTGATGCTCGGCCTGCTCCAGGCCGGTATTGGCCTTGAGATCATGGATACCGCGTCGGCCTGCCGTACGTACAATGTGCTGATGTCCGAGGGGCGTCGCGTGGTCGCCGCGCTCATCATCGAACGCTGAGCCGCGACGCTACGGCAGATAGCTCACCGGATTGACTGGCTCGCCGCGCTCCCGCAACTCGAAATGCAGCTCGCCGGGGCGCTGGCCGCTGGCGCCCATTCGGGCGATGGTCTGCCCGGCGCGGACCCGGTCACCCTCCTCCACCAGCAGCTCCCGATTATAGCCGTAGGCGGTCAGGAACCGCTCGTTATGCTTGATGATGACCAGATTGCCGTATCCAGTCAGCCCGTCCCCGCTGTAGACCACATCGCCGGTACCGGCCGCCTTCACGGGACTGCCCGGGGCCCCTGCGATGCCGATACCGCGTTTGCCGAGTGCCCCCGGGTCATAACGGCGGACGAGCCTTCCCTCGGACGGCCACTGCCATGCCACCGGACCGGTCAAGGGCTCTCGCGAGGCGACTGCGGGCCGTCGCTCGTCCGGTTCCCGGTCCGCCCGGTTGCGCGAACCGCGGGAGGTCTCCGGTGCGACAGCGACTGCCGCTCGGCCCGTGCCGCCCTGGCCAGGACGCAGACGCAATCGCTGACCGGGATAGATCACGTAGGGTTCGCTTATCGAGTTCCAGCGTGCCACGTCACGGAAGTCGAGCCCATAGGCCCAGGCAATCTGGTAGAGCGTGTCACCCTCGCGAACGGTATGGACCTCCGGTGTGCCCGCACTGATACCGGCCTCGCGCAGTTGGCGATCAGACGCATAGTCGAATTCGCTGCAACCGGCGAGCACGAGAAGCAGCGACGCCAGGGCGAACCACCGACTCAGAGCGACAGCGCGAGCACGATCATCAGCAGGAGGATGACACTCAACCACCCGATTCGCTCCATGTAACGACGCAGCCATGGCTCGGCGCGCGGGCCGCCCCATGCAAGCAGCGTGGCCACCAGGTAAAACCTCGCACCGCGTCCGAGCAGCGAGGCGATCACAAACGGCAACCAGGCTACCGCCATGGCGCCCGCGGCAATGGTGAACACCTTGTACGGGATCGGCGAGAAGCCCGCCACCAGGACCACCCAGAAACCCCACTGCGTGAACCAGGACCGGGCCTGCTCATAGGCCGGTTCATAGCCGGCGTCGACTATCAGTGGAAGAACCAGCTCCAACCCCAGCAGTCCGATCAGATAACCGAGGATCCCGCCGGCGACCGAAGTCAGTGTCGTGATGGTGGCCAGACGGACCGCATTCCTGGGGCGCGCAATGCTCATCGGCGCCAGCATGACGTCCGGCGGAATCGGAAAGAAAGACGATTCGGCAAAGCTGAGGGCACCGAGTAGCCAGGGCGCCCGGCGGTGAGCCGACCAGCGAAGCACGCGATCATATAGGGCCGTAAAAAGCGGCATTACTCGGTGCCACCCAGCATGGGCACGAAGCTCACCGACTCAACGGCCTCTTCCACGAGGGCCTCTCCGTCGCGGTGGTAGACCCGCAGCTCCTGAGCGTCGCCATCGCCCACTGGTGCCAGCAACTTCCCGCCCTCGCCGAGCTGCTCGAACAGCACCTGGGGAATCGCCTGGGGCGCCGCAGTCAGGATAATCGCATCGAAGGGAGCCGCGGTGGACCAGCCCGCATGCCCGTCACCGAGGCGCTGGCGGATATTGGTAATGGCGAGCTGGCGGAACAGTCGCCGGCTTCGCTCGTGTAGCGCCCGGATTCGTTCGATGGTGTGCACGCGCTCGACCAGGGCAGAGAGCACCGCCGCCTGATAGCCGGATCCCGTCCCGACCTCGAGCACGCGCTCCGGAACGCCGTTTCGGATGAGAATTTCCGTCATGCGGGCAACCACAAAGGGTTGCGATATCGTCTGTCCATGACCGATGGGCAGGGCCGTGTCCTCGTACGCCCGGGAGGCGAGTGCCTCGTCGACGAACAGGTGTCGCGGGAGCTGGCGGATAATATTGAGCACATGGACATCGCGGATCCCGGCATCACCAAGGCGGGCCGCAAGGCGCTCCCGCGTCCGGCGCGAGGTCATCCCGATGCCCTGCAGGCGGTATCCGTCCATCAACGCAGTCCCTGGATCCAGCCCGCGACCTGGTCGAGGGCCGGATAGCGGGTCAGATCGACCTCGATGGGCGTTACCGAGACGAATCCGCGGTTAATGGCATCGAAATCCGTCCCCGGCCCGGCATCCTGTTCCGCACCCGGCGGTCCAATCCAGTAGATGCTGCGACCCTTGGGGTCCAGGTCATGAATTGCCGCTTCCGCCCGATGGCGCTGGCCCAGGCGGGTCGCCTCAATGCCACCGATGCCGTCCCATGGCCGGTCGGGGACATTGACGTTGAGAATCGTATCGGCCGGCAGCGGCTCGTGATGCAATCGATCCATCAGCCGGCGCGCCACCTCGGCCGCGGTGTCATAGTGCCGGGGGTGGCTGCCGACGAGAGAGATGGCGATCGCTGGCAGGCCGAGTGTCCGGCCCTCCATCGCGGCGGCCACGGTTCCGCTGTAGAGCACATCATCGCCGAGGTTGCCCCCGGCATTGATCCCGGAGACCACCATGTCCGGCAGCGCGTCGAGCAGCCCCGTGATGGCCAGATGCACGCAGTCGGTCGGTGTCCCCTCAACGCCGTACACCCCCGGCGAGGCTTCCTGGACACGGACCGGCCAGTCGAGCGTCAGGGAATTACTGGCCCCGCTCCGATCCCGTTCGGGGGCCACCACGGTGACTTCGGCCCGTTCGGCGAGCGCCGCCGCGAGTGTGCCGATACCGGTGGAACGGTAACCGTCGTCGTTGCTGACGAGAATCCTCATGTGATGCTCTTTTCTCCTTGCGCTACCGCCCGTGTACTATACCGATCCGGAAGCGCCACGGGAGCCAGCAATGCATGACGAGGACCCCGATACCGCGCTTTTTCGTGCCGCGATGGCCGACGTGCGACCGATTCGTACCCGTCAGAACGCCGAACTGCGGCGGCGACGCCCGCCGCCCGTGCCCGGCCAGCGCCATGCCGATGACCGCGCCGTGCTGCGGGAGCTTGCCCACGGCGAGCGCGATGGCAGTGAACTGGGCGCAGAGCTTGGTGAGGCCCTGGCCTATGCGCGGCCCGGACTGCAGCGCCGGACACTGCGGCGGCTTCGTCGCGGTGAGTTCAGTGTCATGGCCGAGCTCGACCTGCACGGACAGACGGTGGATTCCGCGCGCCGCCTGCTGACCGATTTCCTCAATGAATGCCACCGCCGGCATCTCGGCTGCATCCGGGTGATTCATGGCAAGGGTCGTCGCTCATCCAATGCGGGACCGGTCCTCAAGGGTCAGGTCGACCGCTGGCTCCGGCAGCGCGATGACGTCCTTGCCTTCTGCTCGGCCCGTCCGGTGGACGGGGGAACCGGCGCACTCTACGTCCTCCTGCGACGCTGATCAGCCGTCATCCCAGTCGATCAGCTCGCGGAGCACGGTCGTGGCATAGGCACCGCGCATCAGCCGGAAGGACAGTTGCCAGGTCTGCCCATCCAGGCGCCTGACGGCGAGTGCCCCCACACTCAGGCGCA
Source organism: uncultured Ectothiorhodospiraceae bacterium (assembly GCA_913056385.1). Taxonomy (GTDB): domain Bacteria; phylum Pseudomonadota; class Gammaproteobacteria; order Nitrococcales; family Nitrococcaceae; genus Spiribacter. The sequence goes on along the minus strand of CAJXND010000002.1, from coordinate 48,886 downwards.
GGGCCCGGCGCGCCGCCTCGAGACCCCTGTCGATGAGCCCCTCCACCAGACCGTCCCAGTCCTGCAGGACCGCGCGCTCCCGCGCGGCCAGGGACGCGGGCAGCTCGAGGCCCCGGCCCGGCCGGCCGGGCAGTGGCCCCGTCGGATGCACGCGCAGACCGGCGGCCCGCAAGCGGTTATGCCGGGCATCGCCCGATTCCGCCATGAATACGCTGCCCCGTCCATCCAGCGTCAGGATCTCCCCGGGTTCGGCGCCGCACCAGTCATCGGCCTTCACGCGGGCGTCCAGGATGGCGTTGAAAGCGGCGGCCCGGGCGGCCGAGAGCAGCATGCTGCGGTCGTTGCGCGAGCGCGGCCTGACCTCACCGGCGAACCATTGGCGGGCCCGCACGAGATTCTCGCCGTCCCGCCCGAACCGCTGTGGGCCGAAGTAGTTGGGAACGCCATATCGGGCAATCCTGACGACCCGCGCCTGCAATGCGTCGGCGGACGCCCCGACATCCCGTAGCGTGAGGCGGAAGTCATTGCCGGTCAGCGCCCCCACCGGCAGTTTGCGCCGGTGACGCATCATCCTGATGACCTCGAGGCCGGCATCCGGATCGTGCTCCAGGGGAATCGATCCCGCGGGTGGCAGAGGTGCCCCGGGCGGCCAGGGCACCGACAACCACTGGGTGGTGAGTGCATGCCGGTCCTTGCGCCCCGCATACCCCATCTGACGCCTTTCCACCTGCCAGTGCCGCGCCAGCGCCTGGATCGCGCGGGCCGTGGACAGGCGCCGCTTGCGAATGTGCACCAGCAGATGGGGCCCCTCTCCCTCAGGCTCGAAACCGAGGCGTTCGTCCACCTGAAAGTCTTCCGGCAGCGACGCAACGCGGGCATGACCCAGCGGCCCACCCCAGGCTCTGGACCATTCGGGCAGAATAATCACGTGCCCTCGATCATTGCCACGGCCGTGGCGGCAATCCCCTCACCACGCCCCGTAAAGCCCATCCACTCCATGGTGGTCGCCTTGAGGTTCACGCGGTCGGCAGCAACCGCCAGATCCGCCGCAACATTCGCCGTCATGGCGTCGATATAGGGCCGGAGCTTCGGGCGCTGGGCGATCACCGTGGCGTCCACGTTGATCACGCGCCAGCCGCGTCCGCTCAGCTCAGACATCACCTGCCGCAGCAGAATACGACTGTCGATCCCGGCATAGGCGGCATCCGTGTCCGGGAAATGGCGGCCGATATCACCGGCGCCAGCCGCCCCGAGCAGCGCATCGCTGATCGCATGCAGCAGGACATCGCCATCGGAGTGCGCGGCAAGCCCCTCACCGAATTCTATATGGACACCACCCAGAATCAGCTCGCGATCCGGCACCAGTCGATGGGCGTCCACGCCCTGGCCAATCCGCATCATCCGCTGGCCCCCCTTTGTTGATCCTCCAGCGCGTGCGCCAGCCAGCGTGCATCGTCGGGGTAGGTGTATTTGATGTTACCCGGGTCGCCGATCACCAGTCGTGGCCGGGCGCCTCTGCGCTCCATCGCCTGGGCCTCGTCGGTCACCGCCGTATCGGTGCAGGCGACCAGCGCCTCGTGCAGCCGCCCCAGGGGGAAGAGCTGAGGCGTCATGGCCTGCCACAACCCCGTTCGATCCGCTGTTTCGCTGACGCGTCCGTGTTCGTCGGCGCGCTTGAGGGTATCGCGGACCGGGACGGCCAGCAGCCCGCCATCGGGATCATCGCCGACGGCCTCGATCAAGCGCCGGATAGCAACCGGCGTCACCGCCGGTCGCGCGGCATCATGAATCAGGATGCGATCCCCGTCCGCCGCTCCCCAGTCACGCAGCGCCTCAAGCCCCGCGAGCACCGATGCCTGACGGGTGCGACCACCCCGGCAGCTACGCACATCCGCGGCGCTCTCCAGACCCAGCCGCGCCCAGTCGCGATCATCCCCCCGGGCCCTGACCACCATAACTCCGGCCACGCCCGATATTTGCCGTAGCGCGTCCACCGACCAGGCGAGGACGCTCCGCCCGGCGAGGCGATGATATTGCTTGGGCAGGTCGTCGCTGGCCATCCGTCGTCCCTGTCCCGCGGCGGCGACCACACCCCAGTAACGCGGCCTATTCATCGGGCTCGATCACCCGATAGAACTGCTCATCCTCGCCGATCATGCCGAGATCTCGTCGTGCCCGTTCCTCGACGCCATCCATTCCCTGGCGCAGGTCCGCAACGTCGGCTGCAAGCGCTCTATTACGCTCATCCAGCTGCGCATTCTCGACGCGCTGCGCCTCCACCGCCTCGCGCAGATGCATGACCTCGGGGATGCTCCCCTCACCCAGCCACAGCCGTGACTGCAGCAGGAGCAGGAGTAAAAGCAGCCCCGCGGCCAGCCAGCGCATGGACCGGATCAGGCGCCCATGCGACGCAGATTCGGGAACGCGTCGGTCCCGGCGTAGCGCGCCTTGTCACCCAGTTCCTCCTCGATGCGCAGGAGCTGGTTGTACTTGGCAACACGATCCGAGCGGCACAGAGACCCGGTCTTGATCTGCGTGGCCGTGCTTGCAACCGCCAGATCGGCGATGGTCGTGTCCTCGGTCTCGCCGGAGCGATGGGAGACCACCGCGGAGTAGCCGGCCCCGTCGGCCATGGCGATGGCGTCCAGCGTCTCGGTCAGGGTCCCGATCTGGTTGAACTTGATCAGGATCGAGTTACCGATCCCCTGATCGATGCCCTGCTGGAAGATCCGCGTATTGGTGACGAACAGGTCGTCGCCTACCAGCTGAACCCCCTCGCTGATCCGCTGCGTGAGCTTTTCCCAGCCCGCCCAGTCATCCTCGCCCATGCCATCCTCAATGGAGATGATCGGGTAGCGCGAGACCCAGTCGGCCAGCACACCGGCAAAGCCCTCGGCATCAAATCGCCGGTCCTCGGAGGCGAGGTAGTACTCGCCGTTCTCGCAGAACTCGGAGCTGGCGGCATCCAGCGCCAGCCAGACCTGCTCGCCGGGCTTGTAGCCGGCCTGCTCCACTGCCTCGAGGATTACCTCGATGGCCGCCTCGTTGGAGGGGAGATCGGGGGCAAATCCACCCTCGTCACCCACAGCGGTGGACAGGCCCCGGGCGCCCAGGACTTTCTTCAGGGCATGGAAGATCTCCGTGCCGCAGCGAAGCGCCTCGCTGAAACGCTCGAAGCCCACCGGCATGACCATGAACTCCTGGATGTCGACGCTGTTACTGGCATGCGCACCGCCATTGAGGATATTCATCATCGGCACCGGCAGGACATAGGACCCCGCGGGGGCCAAATATCGGAACAGCGACTGTCCGGCGGACTGTGCCGAGGCCTGCGCGACCGCCAGCGAGGCGCCCAGCAGTGCATTCGCCCCGAGTCGACCCTTGTTGTCGGTGCCGTCGAGCGCGATCAGCCGCTCGTCGATGACACGCTGCTCCGTGGCCTCCATGCCGATCAGCGCGTCGTTGATCTCGCCGTTGACGTTCGCCACCGCCTGCAGGACGCCCTTGCCGAGGTACCGGGACTTGTCCCCGTCTCGCAGCTCGACGGCCTCCCGCGCCCCGGTCGATGCGCCCGAGGGCACCGCTGCACGGCCGACACTGCCGTCGCTCAGGCTCACCTCGGCCTCGAGGGTGGGGTTACCCCGCGAATCGAGTATCTCGCGGGCGTGTACACGGGTAATGCTAGGCATGATTCACTCCTGTTGAAGATCCATTTCCGGGAAGCCGTGCTGCTTGACCACGGCATCCAGTGCGACAAGGGTATCCAGCAACCCGGGCAGCGCAGCGAGGGGCCAGCTGTTGGGGCCATCGGAGAGCGCCTTGTCCGGATCGGGATGGGTTTCCATGAAAAGCCCGCTCACACCCGCGCCGACGGCAGCCCGGGCAAGGAGCGGCACATGCTCGCGCTGCCCGCCGGAGGCATGACCCTGCCCGCCGGGTAGCTGCACGGAATGGGTGGCATCGAAGACGACCGGTGCACCGGTTTCCCGCATCACCGAAAGCGAGCGCATGTCGGCGACAAGGTTGTTGTAGCCAAAGCTCACGCCGCGCTCGCATACCGTAATCCGGGCGTTGCCGGTGGCCCGGGCCTTGTCGACGACATGACGCATATCCCAGGGGGCCAGGAACTGGCCTTTCTTGATATTGACGGGCAGACCAAGGGCCGCCACCGCCTGGATGAAATCCGTCTGACGGGAGAGGAAGGCCGGTGTCTGGAGCCAGTCAACGGCGTCCGCGACTTCATCGAGTGGCGTGTATTCATGCACGTCGGTGAGCACCGGCACGCCAAGGGTCTCCCGCACCTCCGCCAGCGTCTCGAGTCCCGCGGAGAGGCCGGGTCCACGATAACTCTGCGCCGATGAGCGATTGGCCTTGTCATACGAGGCCTTGAAGACGAACGGGATGTTGCGCTCGCGCGTCATTTCCGTGAGCCGTTCCGCGATCTCGAGCGTGAGATCCCGGGATTCGACCACGCAGGGTCCGGCGATCAGGAAGAATGGCTGACCCAGCCCGACCGGGCGACCCTGCACGGTGACGCTCACGATTGTCGTTCCTCGTGGGCCTTCCGGTGGGCGGCGGCGGCCTCGATGAAATCGCCAAAGAGCGGGTGACCATCGCGCGGCGTGGAGGTGAACTCCGGATGGAACTGGCAGGCGAGGAACCAGGGATGATCCGGCAGTTCGATGGCCTCGGCCAGATGCCCGTCGCCCGACCAGCCGGCGATCACCAGGCCGGCCTCCGTGAGCGGGCGCTCATAACCGTTGTTGAATTCGTAGCGATGCCGATGGCGCTCGCGGATCACATCCTTGCCGTAGATGCGATGGAAGCGCGTCCCGCGCACCAGTTCCGAGGGTTGCGCTCCCAGCCGCATGGTGCCGCCGAGATCGGAATCGGCATCCCGGTATTCCTTGAGCCCCTCGGCATTCATCCACTCGGTGATCAGGCCGATCACCGGATGCCGTGGATGGGTAATGAATTCCGTGCTGTGGGCCCCATCGAGCCCGGCGACGTTGCGGGCGAACTCGATCACCGCGACCTGCAGGCCGAGGCAGATACCGAGAAACGGGACACCCTCCCGCCGGGCATAGCCCGCCGCGGCGATCTTGCCCTCGATGCCCCGCTCGCCGAATCCGCCGGGCACAAGGATCGCGTCCACGTCATTAAGCAGCGAGGCACCCTCCCGCTCGATCGCCTCGGAGTCGACGTAGCGGATATTCACGGTCTGCCGGTGCTGAATTCCGGCATGGCGCAGGGCCTCGTTCAGCGACATGTACGCATCGGCGAGATCGACATACTTGCCGACCATGGCCACGGTGACCTCGCCCTCGGGGGACTCCATCGCTTCCACGACATGGTCCCAGTCATTGAGGGTGGCCGGTGGCAGCTCCAGCCCGAGCTTCTCGGCGACGATGCTGTCCAGGGACTGATCGTGCAGCATGGCCGGCACCTTGTAGATGTTGTCCACATCGAGCGCCGAGATCACCGCCCGCGGCTCGACATTGGTGAACAACGCGATCTTGCGGCGCTCTTCCGCCGGGATGGCCATCGTCGCCCGACAGACGAGGATATCGGGCTGGATGCCGATGCTGCGCAGTTCCTTGACCGAGTGCTGCGTGGGCTTGGTTTTCATCTCACCCGCCGCGCCGATCCAGGGCAGCAGCGTGAGGTGGATGAAAAGACAGCGCTCGTGACCGAGCTCCGTACCCATCTGGCGGATCGCTTCGAGAAACGGGAGCGACTCGATATCGCCCACCGTGCCGCCGATTTCGATTAACGCGATATCCGCGTTGCCGGCGCCACGCTGGATGCAGCTCTTGATCTCGTCGGTGATGTGCGGGATGACCTGAACGGTCCCCCCGAGGTAATCGCCGCGACGCTCCTTGCGGATGACATTCTCGTAGATCCGGCCCGTGGTGTAGTTGTTGTCCTGAGTGGCCCGCATGCGCACGAAGCGCTCGTAGTGCCCCAGATCGAGGTCGGTTTCCGCACCGTCATCGGTCACGAAAACCTCGCCGTGCTGGAACGGGCTCATCGTGCCCGGGTCCACATTGATGTAGGGATCGAGCTTGACCATGGTCACACTCAGCCCCCGTGCCTGAAGAATGCTGCCCAAAGAGGCGGCGGCGATGCCCTTGCCCAGAGAGGACACGACACCGCCGGTAATGAAGATGAATCGCGTCATGATACCGTCGGCCTGCTGGCGGATCGTGGTGACGGGAGGCCACCACGGGACGGGCGACAAAGTTAGCAGAAGGCCGGAACACGCACAATCTGCTGCCGGTTGGCGGCGGGCTCAACCCGGTGGCGCGAACCACGCCCAGTCGGGGCCGTCAGGCCGTTTCCGCGCGGTCCAGCATGGCGCCGCGCACTCCGCCCCGCAGGCCGCTCGACCCGCCGCCGTGAGGCCGAGCCCCGCGACCGCGAGCACCTCGCCATCGCCGTTCTCGAGGAGCGGCAGGCGCGGACGCCACCAGGGGAGGATCCCCGCCTCGCGCAGCAATTCCTTGATCGGCTTGGCCGGACGCTGCGGCATGGTCAACCGCTCGCCCGGGCGCGGCGTCCTGATCCACAACCCCGGGCCCGGGTCGGCGTTAAAAACGACGTCACCGGTTCCGTCCCGCCAGGGGCTGCCCTTCGCATCAGCCGGCGCGGGATCCGGTACGGCCGGTAGTGGCCAGGGCAGTCGATAGAGCCATCCACCGTGGCGCCGCACCTGGCAGTTCCCCCAGACCATTGCGGGTTGGCGGTCCCCGACGGCATACAGCAGCATTTCCAGCCCGCGCTCAAGGCGGGAGCTCCCGGGGACGACCAACCCCCCGTCGCGCAGCCACTCCCGCATCAGCGCCGGGCGCACGCACGAATCGCTCTGCCGCAGCGCATCGACGGGTAGTGGACCATCCCCGGGACCCGGCCAGCGCCGACGATGCTCCGCCAGCAACATCCGCAGGGCATCGCGCTGCTGCACCGAATGCCTCGCCAGTCGCCCCCCCGCCGCGGCACTTGCTGGCCAGCGGGCGGTCAACAGCGGGATAACCCGGTGACGAAGATAATTGCGATCCCGGGCGACGTCAGCATTGCTGGGGTCCTCCACCCAGCGCAAATCATGGGCATGAGCATAATCGCGGAGTCGCTCGCGCGGGACGTCCAGCAACGGGCGGACCAGCCAGCCGGGGCCAAACCGACGACGCGCCGGAATCCCTGCGAGTCCGTCCGGTCCAGTCCCCCGCATCATGCGCAACAACAGGGTCTCGAGCTGATCGTCGGCATGGTGGGCGGTCAGAAGGCACTCGCCCGCCTGGAGCCGGGCGGCAATCGCGGCATAGCGCGCCTCACGCGCCGCATCTTCAAGCCCGCGCCCGATTTCGGCAGGGTTGGCCCGGGCCACCGTCAGGGCAACGCCGAGACCCTCGCATACCCGGCTGCAATGTCCCGTCCACTCGTCGGCCCCGGCCTGCAGGCCATGGTGGACATGGATGGCACGGACCGGCCGGTCCGCCTGCGTGGCGAGGTGCAGAAGCACGGTCGAGTCGAGCCCGCCGCTGAAGGCAACGACACAACCCCCGGCATCCCCCGGCAAGGCAGCGGCGAGCTGTGCCGGGTCGGGAAGCGCGTTGCGTGGCGGGTTATTCCTTGAAATGCCCAAGCGCCATCAAACGCTCGTAGCGCTGCGAACACATGGTATCCCCATCCAGTGCCGCCACCTCGGCATGATGTCGCCGCAGCGCCTCACCCAGCCGTCGAGCGGTCTCGGCCCAGTCGCGATGGGCGCCGCCGAGCGGCTCTTCGATGAGTTCGTCGACGAGGCCCAGTTCGTTGAGCCTCGTGGCGGTAATGCCCATCGCATCGGCGGCCTCCGCCGCCTTGTCCGCGCTCTTCCAGAGAATGGAGGCGCAGCCCTCCGGCGAGATCACCGAATAGGTGCTGTACTCGAGCATGAGCAGCCGGTCTCCGACGCCGATCGCCAGCGCACCGCCGGAGCCACCCTCGCCGATGACCGTACAGATCACCGGGGTGCGCAGCTGCGAGAGCAGGAAGAGGTTGTGTGCGATGGCCTCGCTCTGGCCGCGCTCCTCGGCGCCAACGCCGGGATAAGCCCCCGGGGTGTCGATGAAGGTGAACACCGGCAGGGAGAACCGCTCGGCCATCTCGAACAGGCGTTTCGCCTTGCGATAGCCTTCCGGGCGCGGCATGCCGAAATTGCGGGCGACCTTCTGCCGGGTGTCGCGCCCCTTCTGCTCACCAACGACCATCACCGGTTGGCCGTCGAGCCGTGCCAGGCCGCCGATGATGGCGGCATCGTCGGCATAGGCACGGTCACCGTGGAGTTCTTCGAAATCGGTGAAGATCGCGTCGATGTAGTCTCGGGCGTACGGACGATGCGGATGCCGGGCGAGCTGCGAGACCTGCCAGGGCGTCAGGTTGCGGAAGATCTGCTCTGTCAGCTGGCGGCTCTTCGCCTGCAGCCGGGTGAGCTCTTCGCTGATGCTGACCTCGGCATCGTCACTGACGTAACGCAATTCCTCGATCTTTGCCTCGAGCTCCGCGATGGGCCGCTCGAATTCGAGAAAATTCAGGTCGCTGGACGCCAATGTCGCGCTCCTTCAGTCAAGATTGCCAGATCGTACCACGCGCCTGGCGCCGGTAGTCGACGGCGACCCGGTCCGCCGGCAGCAACTGTGACAGTGCACTCATCAACTCGGGTTCGGGACGGACCCGCCATGCCTCGCCGAGGCGGACCCGGGCGCAGACATCCGGGCCTTCATAGTCGATACACACGCTGCATTCGCCTTGCTGGTAGGGCGCCAGTGCCTGCTGCAGCGCCGGCACGAAACCGTTGCCGGCCTGCTCGGCATCGACCCGCAGCACCAGCCGCCGGGCGAAATGGAGGCGGGCGCCCGACAGGTCGTACACCCGTTCCGCCGACACGCGATAGCCGTCGCTGAATTCATCGTAGCCGAGGTCCCCTTCCACCACGATGAGTCGATCCTTCTCAAGCAGGTGACGGTGGCGCTGGTAGACATCCCCGAACAGGACAATCTCCATGCGAGCGGTCCGATCATCCAGCGTCACGAATCCCAGCCGCCTGCCACTCTGGGTAATCCGGCTGCGTGCCGCCACCACCAGACCCGCCAGCACCACGCGCTGCTCGCTGTCGCGACGCCCGGCACTGCGCTCCAGGCCGGCGCCGGCCTCGTTGAGCCGGCAGCTGACGAAGCCCGACAGTTCCTCCTCCTGCTCAGTGATCGGGTGGCCGGTGAGGTAGAGCCCGAGGGTTTCCTTCTCAGCCGCCAGTCGCTCGCGCTCCGGCCATTCCGCCACCTGCTCGAGCGGATGATCGTCGGCCCCGTCTGCATCCCCGCCCGTCGGCGCGCCCAGGCCGAACAGATCATCCTGGCCGAGCTCCGTGTTGCGGCTCTGCTGCTCGGCCGCCTGCAGGGCATTCGGCAGGTTCACCATGGCCGTCGCCCGGTTCGGCGTGATGCCATCCAGGCTGCCCGAACGGATGAGCGCCTCGAGGACCCGGCGGTTGACCCGGCGCAGGTCCACCCGTCGGCAGAGATCATGGAGATCCCGGAAGGCACCGCTCTCCCGCCGGGCCTCGACAACCGCCTCCACGGCGGAATGGCCAACGCCCTTGACCGCGCCCAGACCGTAGACCACCCCGCCATCATCCGGGGCGCGGAACATCCAGTCCGAGCGATTGACATCCGGGGGTGCCACCTCGAGGGACATGGCGCGACACTCGTCGATGAGCGTGACCACCTTGTCGGTATTGTCCATGTCGGAGGACAGCACCGCCGCCATGAAGGCCGAGGGATAGTGCGCCTTGAGCCAGGCCGTCTGGTAGGACAGGAGCGCATAGGCCGCGGAATGCGATTTGTTGAAGCCATAGCCCGCGAACTTCTCCATCAGGTCGAACAGCCCCTCGGCATGCTCGGCCTTCAGGCCCTGCCCCTTCGCCCCCTCAAGGAAGATGCTGCGCTGCTTGGCCATCTCCTCGGGCTTTTTCTTGCCCATGGCCCGGCGCAGCAGATCCGCCTCGCCCAGGCTGTAGCCGCCGACCGCCTGGGCGATCTGCATGACCTGCTCCTGGTAGAGGATCACCCCGTAGGTGGGCTGGAGGATAGGCTTGAGCGCATCATGATGGAGTTCCGGCGTCGGATAGGCCACCGGCTTGCGGCCATGCTTGCGGTCGATGAAGTCCTCGACCATGCCCGACTGCAGGGGGCCGGGCCGGAACAGAGCGACCAGCGCGACGATATCCTCGAAACTGTCCGGGCGCAGGCGCCGGATCAGATCCTTCATCCCTCGGGATTCCAGCTGGAAGACCGCCGTTGTCTGGCATTCCTTCAGCCGGTCGAACGTCTGTTTGTCGTCGAGCGGGATCGTGGCGATATCCAGCGCGTCTTCGCCACGGGCCTCCCGGAGCGCATTCACCGCCTTCACGGTCCAGTCGATGATGGTGAGCGTGCGCAGTCCGAGGAAGTCGAACTTGACCAGCCCCACCGCCTCGACGTCGTCCTTGTCGTACTGCGTCGCCAGGCCACTGCCATCCGGTTCGCAGAAAAGCGGTGCGAAATCGGTGAGATCACTGGGGGCGATCACCACGCCGCCGGCATGCTTGCCGACATTGCGTGACAGCCCCTCGAGCCGCCCCGCCAGATCGAGCAGGAAGCCCACATCCTCGTCCTGTTCGGCGAGCTCACGCAGATCGGCCTCCTGGGCCAGGGCCTTGTCCAGGGTCATACCGATCTCGAAGGGAATCATCTTGGCGATACGATCGACGTAGCCGTAGCCGTGCCCGAGCACCCGGCCGACATCCCGAACCACTGCCCGCGCGGCCATGGTCCCGTGGGTCGCGATCTGGGAGACCTTCTCGCGGCCGTAGCGCTCGGCGACGTAGTCGATGACCTGGTCGCGTTTCTCCATGCAGAAATCGACATCGAAATCCGGCATGGAGACCCGCTCGGGATTCAGAAAGCGCTCGAAGAGAAGATCGTAACGCAATGGATCCAGATCGGTTATATCCAGCGCGTAAGCCACGAGCGATCCAGCACCCGATCCGCGTCCCGGCCCCACGGGGATATCCCGTGACTTGGCCCAGCGAATGAAGTCGGCCACGATCAGGAAGTATCCGGGGAAGCCCATCTGGATGATCACATCGAGTTCATGATCAAGACGCGCGTAGTAATCGGACGCCTCGCCACCGGGCGTACCGAGCCGCTCGATCCGGCGGGCCAGGCCCGTCCGCGACTCCGCCCGCAGGTAATCCTCGATGGTCTGCTCACCGGGTACCGGGAAGTCGGGGAGGACGTTCTGGCCGAGAGTCAGCGAGAGATTGCAGCGCTGGGCGATGGCCACGGTGTTGTCGATGGCCTCCGGGATATCGGCAAACCGCTCGACCATTTCGGCGGGGCTGCGCAGATATTGCGCGTCGCTGTAGTGCCGGGGGCGATCCTGATCGTGAAGGATGCGGCCGTCGTGGATGCAGACCCTTGCCTCGTGGGCCTCGTAGTCGCCCCGTTCCAGAAAGCGCACGTCATTGGTGGCAACCACCGGCGTGCCGGTCTCCGCAGCGAGCGCCACCGCGGCGTGCACATGGGCCTCGTCGCCAGGGCGTTCCGTGCGCTGCAATTCCAGGTAAAAGCGATCGCCGAAACGCTCCCGCCAGAAGGCAAGCCGGCGATGGGCAAGATCGCCGTTACCCGAGACCAGCGCCTCGCCGATATCACCGCGGGCCCCGCCGGAGAGCACGATCAGCCCGGCGCTCCAGTCGTCGAGCCACCGCCGATCCACCAGCGGCAGCCCCTCCCCCTGCCCGTCCAGATAGCTCGCCGTGATCAACCGCGTGAGGTTGGCGTAGCCGGCGTCATCCATGCATAGAAAGGTGAGCACATGGTGGCCATCCCGGTCGGCGTCGGCGATACGCAGGTCGGCACCGATAATCGGCTTCACGCCGGCCGAGACTGCGGCGCTGTAGAACTTGACCATGCCGAAGAGATTGCCCTGGTCGGACACTGCGACCGCCGGCATTCCCTCACGGGCGGCTGCCTCGACCAGCGGCTTGACCCGCACGGTCCCGTCGATCAGCGAGAATTCGGTATGCAGGTGGAGATGAACAAACGCTGGCGACATGATCCTTCCCGGGCCGGTCAGGTCGATAATCGTACCGCCGAAATACGCCACAATGATAGATCGTGGACTGGCCGTGATCGACCGTTTCCGCCATCATGCGCGGATGCAGGAGACCCGTATCCACCCGACCGCTTGCATCGACGACGGCGCCGAAATCGGCGAGCGCTGCGGCGTCGCCGCCTATGCCATTGTCGGCCCGGACGTATCCATTGGTGATGACTGCGTCATCGGCCCGCATGTCGTACTCGAGGGCCCGCTTCGCCTGGGCCCGGGCAACCATGTCGCCGCCCATGCCACGCTCGGCCTGCCGCCGCAGGATACTGGCTATCAGGGCGAGCCAACGGCGCTGGAGATCGGCGCGGGAAACACTTTCCGCGAATTCGTGACCGTGCATCGGGCAAGCACCAAGGAGGACGGTGTTACGCGCGTGGGCAACAACAATCTGTTCATGGCCTACAGCCATGTGGGTCACGACGGGCGGATCGGCGACGGGATCACCATCTCCAACGCAAGCCAGCTGGCGGGTCATGTGCACGTCGACGACCAGGCCTACATATCCGCCGTCTGCGGGATCCACCAGTTCGTGCACATCGGCCGTCTGGCCATGGTGGGTGGCGGCGCGGTGGTCACGCGGGACGTGGCGCCCTACACCCTGGTGGCGGGTAACCGCGCCCGCCTCCGTGGCCTGAACAACCGCGGCCTGGCGCGGGCCGGTCTGGGCATGGATCAGCGCCGGGGCATCCGCCGCGCCTACGACCTGGTCTTTCGGCGTGGGCAATCGGTGGACAGCGCGCTCGAGGCGATCAGTGAGGATCCGCAACTGACCGGGCCCGCGATCGAGGGCTTCACCGGGTTCATCCGCGCCAGCCGCCGGGGTCTGACCCGATGAGGCGCCTGCGCACCGCCGTCGTGGGTGTCGGCTATCTCGGCCGCTTCCATGCGCAGAAATACGCGGCACACCCGGATTGCGACCTCGTGGCCGTGGTGGATGCCGATGCCAATCGGGCCTCGAGCGTGGCCGAGGAACTCGGGTGCGAGGCATTGACCGATCCCCGGGCACTGTTCGGCCGGGTCGACGCCGTGAGCCTGGTCACCCCGACCCGTCTGCATCATGCCATGGCGCTGGAGCTGATCGGTGCCGGGCTCCACCTGCTCATCGAGAAACCCATGACGACCACGCTCGCCGAGGCGGACGAGCTCATCGAGGCCGCCGGCCATAATGGCTGTCTCATTCAGGTCGGACACCTGGAACGGTTCAATGCGGTCATGGTCGCGGCGGCGACGGAGATCCACCGGCCGCTTTTCATCGAGTCCCATCGTATCGCACCATTCAATCCGCGCGGCGCCGACGTCAGCGTCGTGCTCGATCTCATGATCCACGACATCGACCTGATCCTCGAACTTGTTGAGGCCCCGCTGGAGCGGATGGATGCAAGCGGTGCGCGGGTCATTTCCACCGATATCGACATCGCCAATGCCCGACTGCGCTTCGCCGACGGCTGCATAGCCAACGTCACCGCATCCCGGGTGAGTCCCAGGGCAGAGCGCCGGATGCGGATCTTTCAGCCCAATGCGTACCTTGCCCTCGACCTCCAGGCCGGTGCCATGGACATCCAGCGGCGCCGTGTCGACGCACAGGGACCGCCCACCATGGAGCAGATCGAGCGGGAAACGCGGGAAATCGAGCGGCGGGATGCCCTCGCCGATGAGATCAGTGCCTTCGTCGCATCCGTCAGCGGGGGCAGCCGGCCCGTGGTGGATGGAAGGGATGGCCGACGGGCCCTGGCGGCCGCCATCGAGATCGGACAGCAACTGAACCGGAATGCCGTATGAGCGACACCTCCCCCCACTCCATCCCCATGGTCGATCTGACGGCGCAGTACCCCCTGGTGCGCGATGCCATTGACCGGGGCCTGGCGACGGCGCTGGACGAGGCGCGCTTCATCCTCGGCCCCGGTGTCCAGGCGTTCGAGGCGGAGGCGGCCGACTATCTGGGCTGCGCCCATGCCGTTGGTGTCGCCTCGGGCACCGATGCATTGCATCTCGCCCTGCTGGGGGCGGGTATCGGCCCCGGGGACGAGGTGATCACCACGCCGTTCAGTTTCATCGCCACGGCCGAGGCGATCTGCTACACGGGCGCGCAGCCGGTCTTCGCCGACATCGATCCGCGGACCTTCAACCTCGACCCGGAGGCCGTCGCCGCCGCGATCGGCGCACGGACCCGTGCCATCGTACCGGTCCATCTGTTCGGTCAACCCGCGGACATGCCGCGCCTCCAGAGGCTGGCTGAGGACCATGACCTGCTGCTGGTCGAGGATTGCGCCCAGTCATTCGGCGCCGGGATCGACGGCAGCATGACCGGGAGCCTGGGCGTCACCGGGGCATTCAGCTTCTTCCCCAGCAAGAACCTGGGGGGCTACGGAGACGGCGGCCTGGTCACGACCCGGGACGAGGCCATCGCCAGCGAATTGCGTGCCCTGCGCAACCACGGCAGTCGTCGCCGGTACTACCATGACCGCATCGGCTACAACAGCCGGCTCGACGAGCTCCAGGCCGTCATTCTCCGGGCCAAACTCCCGCATATCGACCAATTCAATGCCGCCCGCCGTCGGATCGCCCATCGCTACAGTGAGGGACTCGGCGACCTGCCGGGGCTGATCACGCCCCATGAGGACGGTAACGGGGAGCATGTCTATCACCAGTACACGTTGCTCTGCGACGATCGCGCCGGGCGTGAAGCGCTCATGGAACGACTGACGGCCGAGCGTATCGCCTCGGCGGTCTACTACCCCGTTCCCCTGCATCAGCAGGCGGCCTTCGGCGGAGCCGATCAGGTCACCACCATGAACCCGAGCGGTCCGGGTTGTCCGGTGGCGGATTCGGTCGCGGAGCGCTGCCTCTCTCTGCCGATGTACCCGGAGATGCCGGACGCCGATATCGAGCGTGTGATCGAGGTAATCAGGCGCTGATCAGTCTTCGGACCGGGGCGAAGGAGCGCCGGTGTGCCGGGCAGGGCCCAAGGGCCTGCAGCCGCTCGCGATGCAGCGCGGTGGGGTATCCCATGTGCCGATCGAACCCGTAGTCCGGGTACTGGTCATGCAGTTCGAGAATGCATCGGTCGCGATAGACCTTGGCGATGATGGAGGCCGCCGCAATCGCGGGAACGCTGTCATCACCTCCGACCACCGCCGTCGCCGGGCATGCCACCCTCGGGATATCCCGTCCATCCACGAGGATCTCCCGCGGCGTGGGCGCCAGCGCCGTCACGGCCCGTTGCATCGCAAGCAGACTGGCCATGCGGATATTCAGATGATCGATTTCCTCGACGCTGGCCATCCCGATACGCCAGTCCAGCGACTGCGCCCGAATCATCACATCCAGCCGCTCCCGGCTTCGCACGGAGAGACGCTTCGAGTCACGCAGTCCGGACCAGTCCGCCGCCGGGTCGAGCCGCACCGCGGCCGCCACCACCGGACCGGCCAGCGGGCCACGACCCACCTCATCAACGCCGGCGATATCGTCGACAATCCCGTCATTCATTCAATCACCCCCGACGGGCCAGCAACCCGGCCACACCCGCCGCCGCCTGTTCGCTCGCATTGAGCCGGAGCCGGGCGTGGAGTTCGGCGAAGCGCTCGGCGATTTCCCGCCGCTTTCGGGGTGCGTCGAGCAACGAGAGGATCGCGGGTGTAATGGCCTCGGCATTGGCCTCGTCCTGCACGAACTCCGGCATGAGCATCTCGCCCGCCATGAGATTGGGCATGGCGAAAAAGGGGATCCGCAGGCTTCGGCGCGCCAGCATCGCGGTCATGGCATTGACCCGGTAGGCCATCACCGACGGGCATTTCAGCAGCATGGCCTCCAGGGTGGCCGTCCCCGATGCGATCAATCCTGCATCGGCCGCAGCCAGCACCCGCGTCGACTGCCCGGGAATCACCTCCACCCTCGCCGCCCGGGTCGGCCCGCCAATGCCCTGCTCGATCATCCCCTGCAACGCGGGGGTCGCGGCGGGTATGACGAACCGGCTCTCCGGGCGGGCCGCCGCCACCCGGTCGGCCACTTCCAGGAACACGGGCAGGAGTCGCCGAATCTCGCTGCGTCGGCTGCCGGGGAGGAGTGCGACCATGGCCTCGCCGGCTTCCACCCGGAACGACGCGCGAGCCGCCGGATGATCGGTGTCCAGGGCGATCTCGTCAGCCAGCGGATGGCCGACGAAACGCGAATCAACACCCGACCGGGCGAAGAACGCATCCTCGAACGGGTAGATACAAAGCATGCGGTCCACCGCCTGGCGGATCAGCCGAATCCGTCCGGATCGCCAGGCCCAGACCGTCGGGCTCACGTATTGCAGTGTCGGGATCCCGCTGCTGCGCAGCGAGCGGGCCAGACCGAGATTGAAATCCGGTGCATCAACGCCGATGAAGACGTCCGGGGGATCGCTTATCCAGCGCCGGCGCAGATCACGCCGGATGGCAAGCAACCGCGGCAGATGGCGCAGGACCTCGGCGACGCCCATCACCGACAGGGCATCGAGCGGATGAAACGTCTCCAGACCCGCGGCCGTCATGTGGCTCCCCCCGATCCCCTCAAAGGTCGCCCCCGGATAATGCCGGGATAACGCCCGGACCAAGCCGCCGCCGAGATAATCGCCGGAGGGTTCACCCGCAACCAGTGCGATGCGCATGCGGCCCTCGACTCAGCGGACAATGCCGCGGGGCGACTCCCGCAGGAACTCCACGAAACGCTCGATCACCGGATCATCGGCCGCGTCGGCGGCGATGGCCTCGATGGCCTCCTGCAGACGCAGGCCGCGCTTGTAGAGCGTCCGGTAGGCAGCCCGCAGACGCCGCTGCTCCTCGCCATCCAAACCCCGGCGACGCAGCCCCTCGCTGTTGGTGCCGTGGGGTACCGCCGGGTCACCCGCGACCATGACCCAGGGAGGGACATCGCGCCGGATACAGCTGCCCATGGAGGTAAAGCAGCCCTCGCCCAGCCGACAGAACTGATGGACCAGCGTGAAACCGCCAAGGGTGACGCCGTTTCCGGCCAGCACGTGGCCGGCCAGCGAGGCGCCGTTGGCGAATACCACCCGATCCCCCACCAGGCAGTCATGGGCGATGTGCACGTAGGCCATGATCCAGTTCTCATCGCCTATGCGCGTCACGCCGCCGCCGTCCCGGGTACCGCGATTGATCGTCACGAATTCGCGGATGGTGTTGTTGCAGCCGATCTCAAGGGCGCTTTCCTCACCGGCGTACTTCTTGTCCTGGGGTACCTCGCCGATGGAGGCGAACTGGAAAACGTGGGTGCCGCTGCCAATCGCGGTCGGCCCCCGGATCACCGCGTGCGGGCCGATGACGCAACCTGCCGAGATCTCAACCCCCGGACCAATGACCGCATACGGGCCCACCTCGACATCTGCCGCGAGCTCGGCACCGGGATCCACCACCGCAGTCGGATGGACCGCCGTCACATCGTCCTCATCGTGCAGCGAATGCCGGCACTGGCCACGAGGCGGTCGTTCAGCTCGACCCGCGCCTTGAACAGCCAGATACCACGCACAACGCGTTCCAGCGAAGCCACCATATGCGGACTGTCACCCGGTTCCACCGGCTGCTTGAAGCGCGCGTCATCCACCCCGACAAGATAGAAGAGCGGCGCTTCTGACGGCATTTCCGTGTCAGCTCGAGCCTCGTCGGTGACGAAGGCAAGCAAACCGCAGGCCTGCGCCATGGCCTCGACGAGGAGTACGCCGGGCATGATGGCCCGGTCGGGGAAATGCCCGGCCGCCCATGGCTCGTTGGCGCTGATGTTCTTCACCGCGCGCAACCACTCGCCGGGGGAATAATCCAGGACACGGTCGATGAGCAGGAAGGGATAGCGATGCGGCAGGCGGCGCTTTATTCCGTCCAGATTGATTACGCGCTCCGCCGCCGGCTGCGAAGGATCACTGCTCATCACGCTCCTTTGTGTTTTCCATTGCCTTCTCCAGTTTCTCGAGCCGGCGCGCCATCTCGTCGAGCTGCCGGAAGCGCACTGCGCTCCGCCGCCAGTCGCGCGTTGGCATCGCGGGGATACCCGACGAATAGACGCCAGCCTCGGGCACGTTGCCGATCACCATCGCCATGCCGGTAAACGTCACGCCGTCGGCGATCTCCAGGTGCCCGGCAAACCCCACCGACCCCCCGATCGTACAGTATCGCCCGATACGCGTGCTCCCGGAAATGCCGGTGCCAGACGCGATGATCGTATGCTCGCCGATATGGACGTTGTGCGCCACCTGCACGAGATTGTCGATCTTGCAGCCGTTGCCGATCACCGTGTCTCCCTGGGAGCCGCGGTCGACAGTGGTATTGGCACCGATGGAGACATCATCGCCGATGACAACGCTGCCGAGCTGCGGGACCGGTTCCCAGTGATCCCCGGCGTGCGCGAAGCCGAATCCCTCACCGCCGATCACGGCACCGGGCAGGATATGGACGCGGGCGCCCAGCCGGACGCCGTCAAGCACCGACGCGTTTGCGTCGAGGCGGCAGTCGTCGCCGATGACCACGTTATCCCCAACCACGACGCCGGGGCCGATTCGGCACCGGTCACCGATCACCGTGCCCTCGCCGACGACCGCCTGCGCATCCACCCGCGCGGTGTCCGACAGACGGGCCCCCGCGGCGACACTGGCCGACGCATGGACGCCGGGAATCACGCGGGGTACCGGGTTGAGGATCCGCGCAATTCGGGCAAAGACCAGATACGGGTTATCGGCCCGCAGGACCGCAAAATCGTAGGCGTCCGCCGACTCCGTGTCCGGCAGGATGACAGCGACGGCGCGGGTGTCGGCGAGATGCGCCCGGTATTTGGGGTTGGCCAGGAAGCTGATGTCGTCGGGCCCGGCCGATTCCAACGGGGCCACGCCGCGGATGCGGCACTCGCCACTCCCCTCGAGCCGGCTTTCGGTGAACGCCGCCAGCTCGGCGAGCGTGTAGTCCTGCGATGTCACCGGTCAGACCCCGTTACTGCGTCCCGTTGCGCTGCTCGTACTGCCGTTCGAGCCGCTCGATAATGCGATCGGTGATATTCACCGCGTCACTGGCGAACACCACGCCATCACTCACCACCAGGTCGTAGCCCTGTTCCACGGCGAATGCCTCGACCACGCGCAGAATACGCTGCTGGAGATCCCCGAGGGCCTCGTTGCGGCGCAGATTGAAATCCTCCCGGAAGGCCTCCTGCTGACGCTGGATCTGTCGGCGCTGGGTCACGATCTGACGCTGTAACTCCTGCTCGGCCTCCGTGTCCAGGCGCATTCGCTGTTCGGCGAGCTGATCCTCCAGGGCCCGCAGTTCCTCCTGCATGGCGACGATTTCCTCGTCCCGTGGCGCGAACTCCTCCTGCAGGCGCTGCCGGGCGGCATCGGCCTGTGGCGCCTCATCGGAGACCCGCCCGGGGTTGACGTATCCGATATTGAGATTCGCGCTGACCTGGCCGAGCGCGACCGGGCTGCCGAACAACAGGGCGATCGCCAGTAGAACGTGTCGCGCAACGCCCCCCGATCCCGTTTGCTTCGTGAATGGCTTCATTCAGAACGATGCCCCGATGGTGAACTGGAACGGCTGCTTCTTGTCGCCGGACTCCGCATTGAGCGGCTGCGCCACGCTCATGGTGAACGGGCCGATGGGCGAGAAGTAGATCAGACCGACCCCGGCAGAATAGCGCACATCGGACAGGCTGATCCCGGTGAAGCCGTTGAGGTCCTCGTGCTCGCGATCCCATACCTGGCCCGCGTCGATGAAGCTCGTCAGCCGCAGGTTATTGCCCTCCTCGTCCTCGGCCAGCGGGAAGCGAACCTCCGCGCGTCCCAACGCCCGCACATTGCCGCCGGTGGGGTCGTTGTTCTCGTCGCGGGGACCCAGGGAATTGAGCTCGAAACCGCGCACGGTACGAATACCACCTGCGTAGAAATTGTCGTAGAACGGCAGCGTTTCACCTGTGCCATACGCATCGCCATAGGAAAGCGTCCCATCGAGGGCCAGCGTGAAACGGTCGCTCAGCGGGAAAAACCGGGACTGTTCATACGTCAGGCGGTAATACTCGAGATCGGAAATCCCGGGCAGCGAGATCTCCAGGCTCGTGCTCTGACGACCGCCACGAGTGGGAAAGACCGCCGAGTTTCGGGTATCCCGCGTCCAGGAGAGATCGGCGAGGACATTGGTGTTGCGCGTGCCATTGCGGTCGACGAAACGCTGCTCGATCCGCGTGGGATCGGTAAAACTGAGGGAAACGTCCTCGAAGGTCAGATCCGCGCCCACCCGATCATTGGCGGTCACCGGAATCCGGTAGCCATAGGAGGCCCGGGTCGTCTTCAGGCCATAATCCGCCAGATCGGCCTCGCCGGCGTCGCGGTCGCGGAAGGACAGCGCATAGCGCCGGTCAATCCCGCTCATCGTGAAGTTGCGCTCCAGATAGGAGAGTCGGTAAACCGTGTCGGCGTCGTCGCTGTTGGCCACGAACTCGGCGCGGTCACCGGTGCCGAAAACGTTGTCCTGCTCGACGCCGAGATTGAGTATCACGCCTTCACCCGAGCCGAACCCGACGCCGGCCCGGAGGCTTCCCGACAGGCGTTCCGTCGCGTTGACCTCGACATCCACCTGATCGGTGGTCCCCGGCACCCGCGGCGTGTCGATACTCACATCGCTGAAGAAGCCGAGCCGGCCGAGGCGCGACTCCGACTCGCGCAGATCCGAGGTGGACAGCCAGGTCCCCTCGTACTGCCTGAGCTCCGTGCGAATGACATCATCCCGGGTGGTTTCGTTACCGCTGATGCGGATGCGCCGGACATAGACCCGGTCGGCGGGGTCGACGAAGAAGGTCAGATCGACGATGCGCTCCGCCTCCCGCAAGTCCGGGATCGGGTTGATGCGCGCGAAGGCGTAGCCGCGCTCGCCGAGTTTCTCACGGAGGGCTTCCACCGTGTCGGTGATATTGCGCTGGTTGTAGATCTCGCCGCTCTCCAGCTCGAGGAGGGCACGAAGTTCCTCCCTCGGATAGATCAGATTCCCGGCCAGGGCGATATCGCCAACGGTGTACTGCTGCCCCTCATTCAGATTGACGGTGATATGGATGCGCTGACGGTCGGGGCTGATCGTGACCTGAGTGGATTCGATGCGGAAATCCGCGTACCCGCGATCGCGATAGAAGGCCCGGAGGCGCTGGAGATCGGCGGAGAGCCGCTCACGGGAGTACTTGTCACGATTGGAGAGGAAGGCCCACCAGGGTTTCGGCCCCATCTGGAAGCGGTCACGCAGACGATCGGTATCAAAGTCCCGATTGCCGATGAAACGCACCGGCTGCACGGAGGCCGGCTCACCTTCCTCGATGTCCAGTCGGAGGCTGATGCGATTACGCGGCAACGGCGAGACCGTGCTGTCAACGGCCACGTCATAGTAGCCGAGGGCGAAGTACTGCTGTTCGAGCTCACGCTCGATGGTAGCCAGTAGCGAGCGGTCGAAGCTCTGGCCCTCGCCGAGCCCCGCGGCGGTCAGCCCCTCCCGCAACCGGTCGCTGGCAACGGCGTCATTGCCGACGAACTCGATCCGGGCGATCGCCGGCCGCTCCTCCACCGCGATGATGAGCGTGTCGTTATCACGCAGCAGCGCCACGTCATCGAAGAATCCCGTGTCGAAAAGTGCCTCCACGGCGTCCGCACTGGCGCGCGCATCGACCTCATCCCCAACTTCCAGGGGCAAATAGTTCAGCACGGTCCCCTCGGCAATACGATCCAGGCCCCGAATGCGGATCTCTTCGATCGTGAACGCCTGCGCTCCGGTCGCGACGGTCAGAAACAGCAGGAATGCCGCCAGTCGTGTTCGCATCATTCGCCCTTCGCTCAGCCCCCGGCGCCCATGAGACGGTGCAGGTCGTTGTACAAGGCCAGCGTCATCAGCATGAACAGCAGTGCCAGACCGATCTGCTGGCCCAGCCCCTGTGCCGCCTCCGACAGGGGGCGCCCCCTGACCCACTCGATCGTGTTGTAGAGCAGATGCCCGCCATCGAGCACGGGCACCGGCATCAGATTAAGGATACCAAGACTGATGCTGACGATCGCGAGAAACTTCAGGAACGGAATCAGTCCCAGCGAGACGGAGTCGCCGGCATATTGCGCAATATTGATCGGCCCGCTCAGGTTCTTGACCGACGCCTCGCCGATCACCATCTTGATCAGAACATCGATGGTCAGCGTGACCGCCCGCCAGCTCGATTCCATCGCTTCGCCCATGGCGGCGACCGGTCCGTAGCGCACCTCGTGGCGAAGGTCATCGAACAGCCCCGGCGGTACCCGCGGCGTGACACCCAGTACACCAATCAGCTGATCGCCCTCCCCCCGGCTGCCGAGCGTCACGCTGCGCTCGAGAGTACGACCATCCCGCTCGATGGTGAGATCGACCGGGGTCTGCGGCCGCTCGCGCACGAACGCCACCAGGCTGCGCCAGGAGCCCATTTCCGTGCCATCCGCCCGGAGGATATGGTCACCGGGCTGGAGCCCGCCCTCTCCGGCGCTGCTTCCGGAGACGACCTCATCGATGACCGGCTCAATCGTCGGCTGCCAGGGGGTCAATCCAATCCGCTGGAGAACCTCGCCCTGTTCGTCGAGCAGCCGCGTATCGGTTAGATCGAGGGATAGGTTGACCGGCGGGCCATCCCCCCGAGCAACCTCCACACGGACCGGCTCGTTATCGGGCGCATCAAGTATGGTCATCACCACCTGATCCCACGCCTTGACGCGGGCACCGTCCACCCGCAGGAACTCGTCTCCCTCCATGAGCCCCGCCTCGGCGGCGGGTGTCTCCGGGGTGACCGGCCCGATGATCGGCCGGACCTCCGTCGCGCCGATGACAAAGACCAGCCAGTAGGCCACGATCGCCAGCGCGAAATTGAAAGCCGGTCCGGCGGCAATCACCGCGTTGCGTGCCCACAGGGGCTTACGGTTGAACGCCTGGTCCAGGTCGCCTTCCGCTACGGACCCCTCGCGCTCATCGAGCATCTTGACGTAGCCGCCCAGCGGTATCGCGGCGAGGACATACTCCGTCCCGTCCGCGCCCGTGCGCTTGAGCAACGGCCGGCCGAACCCGACCGAGAAGCGCAATACCCGGACGCCCACGCGGCGGGCTACCCAGAAGTGGCCGAATTCATGCACCGTCACCAGCACGCCGATGACCAGCAGGAATCCGAGAATATTGATCAGCCAGCTCATCAGTGACTCCAGCGCTTGAGTGACGCGGTGGCCTCGCGCCGGGCCCGGCGTTCGTAATCGACCAGTGCATCAAGCCGGTTTTCGGGTTCACCGTCCATCGCCGACAGGGTCTCCTCAATGACCCCCGCGATCCGGTCGAAGCGCAGGGCACCGTCGAGAAACGCCGTTACCGCTATCTCGTTGGCCCCGTTCAGTGCCGCCGTTGCGCCATGGCCTGCGGCCAGCGCATCGCGCGCCAGTCCAAGACAGGGAAATCGCCCACCGTCCGGGGCCGAAAAATCCAGTCGACCCATAGCCAGCAGATCAAGGGGCGCCACCCCGGCCGCGATACGCTCAGGCCATGCTAGCGCGTTGGCGATCGGCGTCCGCATGTCGGGGTTGCCCATCTGGGCGAGCGTTGAGCCATCCCGGTACTGCACCAGGGCATGGACCAGGCTCTGCGGGTGCACCAGCACGTCCACCTGACCCGCCGAAGCGCCGAAAAACCGACAGGCTTCAATCAGTTCCAGCCCCTTGTTCATCATGGTTGCCGAGTCGACGGATATTTTCCGCCCCATGGACCAGTTGGGATGAGCGCAGGCCTCCTCCACCGTCACGCTGGCCAGCGTTCCGGGATCACGCTCGCGGAAGGGTCCGCCGGAGGCGGTCAGCACCAGCCGTTCGACGCCCGCGTCGTCCAACGTGGCTGCCTGCGGTGGCAGACACTGGAAAATGGCATTGTGCTCACTGTCGATGGGCAGAAGGAGCGCCCCGCTCTGCCGGGCCGCCGACATAATGAGATCGCCGGCGACCACCAACGCCTCCTTGTTCGCGACCAGGACGCGTTTTCCCTCCTCCGCGGCGACCAGACAGGGAGCCAGGCCGGCTGCGCCGACGATACCCGCCACCACGGTGTCAGCGGCCGACGCCCTTGCCACTTCCAACAGTCCGGCTTCGCCGGATAGCACATGAATGCCATCCAGATCGGCGAGCCGGGCCCGCAGCACTGAGGCCGCATCGGGATCCGCCATGGCGGCCAGATCGGGCCGGAAGCGCCGGCACAACCCTTCCATACCGTCCACATCGCGGCTGGCGCTGAGGCCTACCGCCCGATACCGGGATGGATGTCGAGCGATGACATCCAGTGTGCTGGCGCCGATTGAACCCGTAGCGCCCAGAATGGCGACGCCGCGTATGGTCGCAGAATCCGTCATCCCACCCTCATGAGTGCGGCTGCCATGACCGGCGCGGCGGCCAGCAGGGCATCAATCCGATCGAGCATGCCGCCGTGTCCGGGCAGCAACTGACCACTATCCTTGCGATCAGCCTGACGTTTGAGGACGCTCTCGGCAAGGTCGCCGATCACGGAGAGTGCAATCACCATCGTCGCGACCGGCAGGAGCCATCCAAGCCCCGGCAGCCCGGGCAGAACCGGCGCGCCCGCCAGCTGCAGGAGCACGGCGAGCAGCAGTCCGAGCGCGAGACCGCCGGCCACCCCCTCCCAGGTTTTGCCGGGACTGATGGCCGGGGCCAGTTTATGCCGCCCGAATCGCCTCCCGGCAAAATAGCCGCCGATATCGGCCCCCCAGACGAGGGCCATGAGCAGCGTGACCCAGAAAGGGCCGCTCACCGGCAGCGCATGGATGGCAGCAATCCCCAGCCATGCCAGGGCGAGGGTGATCAGACCGGCCACGGCGGGCAGCCAGAACGGGAGGCGGTAGAAATGGCCGCGACGCGCCTGGGCGAGCACCCAGACCGCAATCGCAAGCCACCACAGCAGCCCCGGTATCAGCCAGACCTGGCTGACCGGTGCGTCAAGCGCCCCGAGGCCCGCGAGCAGCACGGCCAGCGCAACGACATAGCCCAGACGCCCGGCGATCCCGTCCAGGCCGGAGAGGCCTGCCCACTCCCAGGCTGCGAGCAGTGCCGCGACCGCGAAGAGCGCCTGCAGCCAGACGCCGGGCAGCAGCCAGACGACGGCGAGCACCAGCGTGGCCAGCGGGATCGCCGTGAGCACTCGCTGCCTAAGCATCGGCATCGTCTCCCGCGTCTTCGCGAATCCCGCCGAAACGCCGATCGCGTTCCTGGAACCATGCCAGGGCCCGCTCCATTTCGGTCTCGTCGAAGTCGGGCCAGAGAACAGGGGTGAAATAGAGCTCGGTGTAGGCCAGCTGCCAGAGCAGGAAGTTGCTGATGCGCTGCTCCCCACCGGTCCGCACGAAAAGATCCGGCTCCGGGAGCTCCTGCAGGCAGACTTCCGCCGCCAGGGCGTTTTCGTCGATGGATGCCGCAGAGCGGTCGCCGGCGGCCACCGCCTCGGCCAGGCGCCGTGCCGCCATGGCGATATCCCACCGCCCGCCGTAGCTGGCCGCTATATTCAATTGCATGCGGGTGTTCCCGGCGGTCAGCGCCTCGGCCGATGCGCAACGTTCCTGCAGTCGCCTGGCGAGCCGCGAGCGGTCGCCAATGATGTGCAGTCGGATCCCGTTGCGGTGCAGCCGATTCGTCTCGCGATCAAGCACACGCACGAACAGTTCCATGAGCATGCTGACTTCCGCCGCCGGACGACGCCAGTTCTCGCTGCTGAAGGCGAACAGGGTCAGCGCCTCGACGCCGGCGTGCGCGCAGCACTCCACGGTTCGCCGGACCGCCTCGGCGCCGGCCCGATGACCATGGTGCCGGGGCTCGCCATGACGGGCCGCCCAGCGGCCATTGCCGTCCATGATCACGGCGACGTGACGGGGGACCGCTCGAGGCGACTCACTCATGCTGCGCGACAGGTCGCTGACGGCCTCACACGGACATCAGCTCTTCTTCCTTGGCAGCGAGGACCTCGTCGATGGCCTTGACGTGCCGATCGGTGAGCTTCTGGATGCGATCCTCCGCCTGCTTCTCCTCGTCCTCGGTGATCTCCTTGTCCTTGAGGAGCTGCTTGAGGTCTCCATTGGCGTCGCGGCGGATGTTCCTCACCGCCACCTTGGCCTGCTCGCCCTCGCTGCGCACCACCTTGACCAGGTCCTTCCGCCGCTCCTCGGTGAGGGGAGGCAGCGGAATGCGGATGGCCTGACCGGCGGAGTTCGGGGTAAGCCCGAGGTTGGACTCCATGATGGCCTTCTCGATGGGGGCCACCATGGTCTTCTCGAAGGGAGTCACCAGCAGCGTGCGGGCATCACCCACCGCCACCGACGCCGCCTGATTGAGCGGGACCTCGGTGCCGTAGTAGCTCACGGTCACCTGGTCGAGCAGGCTGGTATGGGCCCGACCGGTTCGGATTTTGTGCAGATCCTGCCGGAGGCTTTCCACGCTCTTCTCCATCCGCTGATCCGCATCCTGGGCAATGTCATCGATCATGAAGTCATCCTCGTTCGACCCGGGTGCCGACGTTCTCGCCCTCAACAATACTCGCCAGCGCTCCGGGACGGTTAATATCGAACACGATGATAGGCATGTTCTGGTCGCGACACATGACGATCGCCGTGGCGTCCATCACCGACAGGCGTTCGTCCAGCACCCGATCATAGGTCAGGCGATCATAGCGACGGGCCTCGGGGTCGGTCACGGGATCGGCCGAATACACGCCGTCGACCTTGGTGGCCTTGAGCATGACGTCGGCACCGATCTCCACTGCCCGAAGGCTGGCCGCCGAGTCGGTGGTGAAGAACGGGTTGCCGGTACCGGCGGCCAGGATGACCACACGCCCCTTCTCGAGGTGGCGAACGGCCCGCCGCCGGATGTAGTCCTCGCAGACCTGATTGATCTTGATCGCCGACATGACGCGGGTGAAGACGCCCTCGCGCTCGAGGGCATCCTGCATTGCCAGGCCATTCATGACCGTGGCCAGCATCCCCATGTGATCGGCCCCGACCCGGTCCATGCCGGCCGCGGCCAGCCCGGCCCCCCGGAAGATATTGCCGCCCCCGATCACCAGCGCCACTTCCACGCCGCGGTCGATCAGGGCATGGACTTCGGTGGCGAGACGCCGCAGGACCGCAGGGTCGATGCCGTACTCGGCATCGCCAAGAAGCGCCTCGCCACTCAGCTTGAGCAGAATCCGTCGATAGACCGGATCCGTCATGGCGCGACCCTCAGCTGCCCTGGACTGTTGCGGCGACCTCTTCGGCGAAGTTCTCTTCCTTCTTCTCGATCCCCTCACCGACCTCAAGCCGGGCAAAGCGCACCACTTTTGCACCCTGCGCCGCGAGGAGCTTTTCCACGGTCTGATCCGGATCCTTGACGAAGGGCTGTCCAAGCAGCGTGATCTCGCTCAGCCACTTCCGCAGGCGACCCTCGACCATCTTGTCAATGATCTCCTGGGGCTTGCCCGACTCCTGCGCCTGGGCCACGAGGATTTCGCGCTCGCTGGCGGCCCGATCCTCGGGGACATCGTCCACGCTGACGCAGACCGGACGGCTTGCCGCGATGTGCATGCACAGATCCCGGCCCAGGGCTTCGTCACCGCCCTCGAGCTCGAGCAGCACACCGATACGGCTGCCGTGGAGGTAGTGGTAGACCTGACCGCTGTCCGTGGCATAGCGCTGGAAACGACGGACCTGGATGTTCTCGCCGACGCGGGCCACCAGCTCCTTCTGCGCGAGCTCCAGCGAATCGCCGCCATCCTCGAGCGGCATTTCCAGCAGGACGCCAAGGTCCGCGGGGTCGTCGGCCAGAATCCGGTTTGCCACCTTGCGGCCGAACGCCTGAAAGTCGTCACCGTTGGCGACGAAGTCGGTCTCGCTGTTGATCTCCACAATTGCGCCACTGCGACCGTCCTCCGCCAGCGCCGCGATCACGGCGCCGTCGGCGGCAACCCGATCAGCCTTCTTGTCGGCCTTTGCAAGCCCGCGCTTGCGCATGTGCTCGACGGCAGCGTCCATATCGCCGTCGGTCTCCACCAGCGCCTTCTTGCATTCCATCATGCCCGCGCCGGTGCGCTCCCGCAGATCCTTGACCCGTTGTGCGGTAATCGCCATCAGATTGTCCTCTGTCCTGTTCCGGTTAACCGGCGCTCTGCTCGTCGCCGGCGCTGTTGTCGTCGCTGCCTTCATCCTGCGCTGCGGCGGCTTCGGCATCTGCCGATTCAGCGGGCGCGGTCTCGGCGGCAGCAGGCTCGCCGGGAAGCTCCACGAACTCGTCATCGCCGGCCGGCGCCTGGGAAGTAGCCATGCGGGCATCGATAATCGCATCGGAGATACCGCGCAGATAGAGGCGGATGGCCCGGATGGCGTCATCGTTGCCGGGGACGACGTAGTCGACCTCGCGGGGACTGTTGTTCGTATCGACGACCGCAACGACCGGGATCCCCAGCTTGCGGGCCTCCTGCACGGCGATGCGCTCGTAACCGACGTCGATCACGAACAGTGCGTCGGGCAGCGATTCCATGTCGACGATGCCGCCGAAGGAGCGCTCGAGCTTGTCCATCTCGCGCTGCAGGGATAGAACCTCGCGCTTGCCGAGCTTCTCGAAGGTGCCGTCCTTCTTCTGCTCCTGGAGCTCCTTGTAGCGGCGGATGGAGCGCTTGACGGTGCGGAAGTTGGTCAGCATGCCACCCAGCCAGCGGTGGTTGACATAGGGCATGCCGCAGCGCTCGGCCTCCTCGCGCACGGCGTCGCGGGCCGCCCGCTTGGTGCCGACGAACAGGATCCGGCCCCCGTTCGCGGCCAGCTTGCCCGCGTAATTGACGGCGTCCTGGTAGAGCGGGAGGCTCCTCTCCAGGTTGACGATATGGATCTTGTTCCGCTCGCCGAAGATGTAAGGGGCCATCTTCGGATCCCAGTAACGGGTCTGGTGGCCGAAATGCACGCCGGCCTCCAGCATCTGACGCATGGTCACCTTGGCCATGACGAATACTCCTTTTGTATGGGTTAGGCCTCCATGCACCCGCAACTGGCAACCCCGAGGGCACCCCGCCAGCTGTGTCGGTGCATGTGTGGTTTTGGTTTGTCGAATTGCCCAAATGGCGCGCCGTTTATACCATAGGCGGTTTAAATCGACAATTTGAAAGGCCGCATGAGCATCACCATCAAGACCCCAGCCGAGATCGAGAAAATGCGCGAGGCCGGCCGACGCGCCGCTGCCGTGCTGGACATGATCGGCGAGCATGTCCGTCCGGGCATCACGACTGGCGAACTCGATCGGCTCTGCCACGAGAAAATCGAAGCACTTGATTGCATCCCGGCGCCGCTCAACTACCGCGGCTTTCCCAAGGCCACCTGCATTTCCGTCAATCACGTAATCTGCCACGGCATCCCCGGCAGCAAGAAGCTCAAGCGCGGCGATATCCTGAACATCGATGTGACCGTCATCCACGAAGGATGGCATGGCGATACGAGCCGCATGTACTTCGCCGGGGAGCCGGGCGTCCAGGCGCGCCGTGTCACCGACGTGGCCCACAGGGCCCTCTACGCCGGCATCGACGTGGTTCGCCCCGGCGCCCGTCTCGGTGATATCGGCCATGCCATCCAGACCCTTGCCGAGTCGCAGGGGTGCTCGGTGGTCCGCGAATACTGCGGCCACGGCATCGGTCGGGGATTTCACGAAGACCCGCAGGTGCTGCACTACGGGCGGCCCGGGACCGGCGAGCCCCTGCGGCCCGGCATGACCTTCACCATCGAACCGATGATCAACGCGGGCCGGGCGGACACCCGGCTGCTGGGCGATCAGTGGACTGTGGTCACCAAGGACCACAGCCTGTCCGCCCAATGGGAGCATACGGTGGTGGTGACCGGGGATGGCGTGGATATCCTGACCCTGAGCGGCGACGACTGAGATGGCGGCCACGGCGCCGGAGGCTCCGGCCACGTCCATCGACCGGCAGCTCCTCGACCTCGAGGGGCTGGATCAGCGTCTGGCGGCCGGCGAGAACGCCACGACACTGCTGCAGCAGGCGCTCCGCGAAGCGGACGACACATTGGCGGCACGCTTTCTCGAGGGGACGCCGGCTTTCGAGCTGGTGCCGCTGCGCGCGGCGGTGATGGACGAAATCGTCACCCGCGTGTGGACCATCTGTCTGGGCTCCCATGCCGACGAGGCCTGCCTGGCTGCCGTGGGCGGTTACGGAAGGGGCGAACTCCATCCCGCCTCCGACACCGACCTCATGATCATCGTCCCCGCCACTCTGCCGGAAGGCCTTGAGGTTTGCCTGGCTGACCTGGTCACACGGCTCTGGGACATCGGCATCGAGGTCGGCCACAGTGTTCGCAGCATCGAGGACTGTGTCACCGAGGCCGAAAAGGACATCACCGTCGCCACCAATCTCATGGAGTCACGGGCGCTTGCCGGCGATGGGCAGCTGTTCGAGACCATGCAGACGGCGACCAGCCCCTTCCGCGTCTGGCCCGGCCCGGCCTTCTTCGAGGCCAAGCTGGCCGAGCAGCAGCGGCGTCACGAGCGCTATCACGACACGGCCTACAATCTCGAACCGAACCTCAAGGAGAGTCCGGGCGGGCTGCGCGATATCCATATGGTCGGCTGGGTGGCCAAGCGCCACTTCAACGCCCGTGCGCTGAGCGATCTGGTCGGCCTGGGTTTTCTTACTGAGAGCGAGTACGAGGACCTGATCCAGGGGCAGCATTTCCTCTGGGATATCCGCTTCGCCCTGCATCTGCTCGCCGGACGACGGGAGGACCGGCTGCTGTTCGACTTCCAGGCCGAACTCGCCCGCCAGTTCGGCTACAAGGACAGCGAACACACGCTGGCGGTCGAGCAGTTCATGCAGCGCTACTACCGCATGATCATGCGGCTTACGCGGCTCAACGAGATGCTGCTGCAGCTCTACCAGGAGACCATTCTCTACGCCGATGTCGATGAAAAACCGTCCCTGCTGAACAAGCGCTTCCAGGTCAAACGTGGCTTTATCGAGGTCACGCACCGCAACGTGTTTCGTCGCTATCCCTTTGCGATGCTTGAGCTTTTCCTGCTCATGCAGCAGTACCCGGAGATCCGCGGCATCCGTGCCGCGACGGTCCGACTGCTGCGCGAACATCGCGACCGCATCGATGCCCGGTTCCGTCGGGATCTTCGTGCCCGCAGCCTTTTCATGGAGATCCTCCGCCAGCCCAGCGGCATTACCCATGCCCTTCGCCGCATGCACGGCCACGGCATCCTCGGCCGCTATATCCCGGCCTTCGCCGAGATCACGGGGCGCATGCAGTACGACCTGTTCCATGTCTACACGGTGGATACCCACACGCTGATGGTCGTGCGCAATCTACGCCGCTTCGGGGTAGCGAAGCACCAGGATGAATTCCCGCTGCTCAGTGAGATGCATGCGCGACTGCCCAAGCCCGAGCTGCTCTATCTGGCCGGTCTGTTCCACGACATCGCGAAGGGCCGGGGCGGCGACCATTCGGAACTCGGCGCCGAGGATGCCTATGCCTTCTGCCTGCAGCACGGTCTGTCCCGCTATGACTGCCGATTCGTCGCCTGGCTGGTCCGCAAGCATCTGCTGATGTCGATGACCGCCCAGCGCCGGGACATCAGCGACCCCGGGGTAATCAATGAATTCGCCGCCGAGGTGGGCGATCTCAACCACCTCGACCATCTCTACCTGCTGACCGTGGCGGATATCCGCGCCACCGACCCCAAGCTCTGGAACAGCTGGCGGGAGTCGCTGTTGCTCGAGCTCTACCGGCGTACCTCACGGGCCGTGCGACGGGGTCTCGGCCGGCCGATCGACGAGGACGAACTGGTGGCGGAGGCGCAGCATCGGGCCCGTGAACTCCTGCGCCGCCGCGGCCTGCATCACATGACCGTGCGCTCCATCTGGCGGCACTTCACGCCGGATTACTTCCTGCGCTACTCCGCGGCCGAGGTGGCCTGGCACACGGAAGCGATCCATTCCGCAGGGGATGCGGCCCATGCCCCGCTGGTGCTGATCGAAGCCGATGCCAAGCGCGGCGGCATGGAGGTGTTCATCTACACACGCGATCGCGCCAACATATTCGCGCTCGCCGTCTCGGCGCTGGATCGGCTGGGACTGGATATCCTCGATGCGCGGATCATCACCACGGACAATGGCTACACGCTCGACAGCTTCCTTGTCCAGTACGAGCGCGACGGGGCGGAAGACCCCGAGGCCCGGATGGAACGGATGCGCGAGACACTCATCAATCACCTTCGCGACCCTCAGGCACTGCCGGAACCATCCTCCCGCATCGCACCGCGTCGCCTGCGACACTTCAAGACCCCGACGCAGGTGGACTTCAGTGACGATACCCGCAACGATCGCACGGCCATGGAACTGATCACCGGTGACCAGCCGGGGCTGCTCGCCCAGGTGGGCTACATCTTCGCCCGCCACGGGCTGCGGGTACAGAACGCCAAGATCGCGACAATCGGTGAGCGCGCCGAGGACGTGTTTTTTGTCACCGACGACGAGAACAACCCGCTGAGCAGTGCCACGCGTCAGCAGCTGCGCAGCGAACTGCTCAGCGCGTTCGAGGGCGAATCGGACATCATGCGGAGGGGTGATGGGGTCTGAGCGGTTCGAACGCGGCAACCCGGGCCTGGCGGCACTGCATGCCTACCCATTCCAGCGCCTGCGGCGGCTGCTCGACGGGGTGACACCGCCCCCGACGGCGACGCCGGTGCCGCTGTCCATCGGCGAGCCGAAACACCCGGTGCCGGGCTTCATCGCCGAGGCCTTTCGTGCCGGCGTGGACAGCGGTCTCGGCCGCTATCCGACGACCGTCGGCATGCCCGAACTCCGGGCTGGTATCGCGGACTGGCTGCGCTGGCGTTTCCGGCTGGTCAATGCGCGCATTGAAGCGGACCGCCATATCCTGCCCGCCGCCGGCACCCGGGAGGCGCTGTTCGCCGTGACGCAGGCCCTGATCGATCCGGCCAGTCGCCCCGCCGTTTTCATGCCCAATCCCTTCTATCAGATCTATGAGGGCGCCGCCCTGCTGGCCGGTGGCCGGCCGCGGATGCTCAACACCGGGAGGGCCGGGCTGCCGGATCTCGAACGCATCGATGAGCAGGCGTGGGCCGACTGCGGCCTGATCTATCTGTGCAGTCCCGGCAACCCCACCGGTCGGGTGCTGCCCCAATCGTTCTGGAATCAGCTCTTCGCGATCCGCGACCGCCACGGTTTTGTGATCGCCGCCGATGAGTGCTACAGCGAGCTCTACCGCGACGAACACGCGCCACCGCTGGGGCTGTTAGCGGCCTGCGAGGCCGCCGGACGCAATGATTTCAGCGGTTGCCTGGCCTTTCACAGCCTGTCCAAGCGCTCCAATGTCCCCGGTTTGCGCTCCGGTTTCATCGCCGGTGATGCCGGGTTGATCGAAGCGTTTACCGCCTACCGAACGTACCAGGGCTGCGCCGTGCCCTTCCATGCCCAGCGGGCGAGCCTCGCGGCCTGGGCCGACGAGACCCATGTCCGGGAGAATCGGGCGGCCTATCGCCGAAAATTCACCCTGGCCCGGGAATACCTGGCCGATGTGGCGCCCTACAACGAACCCGAGGCCGGTTTCTACATCTGGCTGCCGGTCCCCGGCGGCGACGATGAGGCCTTTACCCGGGGGCTGTATGCCGCCACGGGCATCACGGTGCTGCCCGGACGCTACCTGTCGCGCCCGACCGCCGAGGGTGACCCCGGCGCCGGGCATGTGCGCCTGGCACTGGTGGCCGAGCAGACCATCTGCGAGGATGCGCTCGAGCGGATGCGCCACTTTATCCAACAATGGAAATGACTGACGGAGACCTTTCATGGCATCGATCCAGGACATCATCGAGTCCGCCTTCGAGAACCGCGAGACGCTGAGCCCGGACACCGCCACACCGGCGGTTCGGGACGCGGTCGAAGCGGCACTGGCCAGGCTCGACCGCGGCGAAGCCCGCGTTGCCGAGAAGACCACCGACGGCTGGCAGGTGAACGAATGGCTGAAAAAGGCGGTGCTGCTATCCTTCCGACTCACGCCCAACCAGCGCATCCGCGGCGGCGAGACGGACTACTACGACAAGGTGCCGCTGAAGTACGCCGACTACAACAGTGCCGATTTCGATGCCGACGGCGTGCGGGTGGTCCCGCCGGCGGCGGCCCGCCGGGGTTCATACATCGCGAACGGCGTCGTACTCATGCCCTCCTACGTCAACATTGGCGCCTTCGTCGACAGTGGGACCATGGTCGATACCTGGGCGACGGTAGGATCCTGTGCCCAGATCGGCCGCAACGTCCATCTCTCGGGTGGTGTCGGTATCGGTGGCGTCCTGGAACCGCTGCAGGCGAGCCCGACCATCATCGAGGATAACTGCTTTATCGGGGCGCGCTCGGAGATCGTCGAGGGCGTCATCGTCGGCGAGGGGGCGGTCATCTCGATGGGCGTCTACATCGGCCAGAGCACCAAGATCTACAACCGCGAGACCGGTGAGGTGATCTACGGCCAGGTACCGCCGGGGGCGGTTGTGGTGCCAGGCAGCCTGCCCGCCCCGGACGGCTCCCACAGCCTCTACTGCGCGGTCATCATCAAGCAGGTGGATGCCAGGACCCGCGCCAAGGTGGGGATTAACGAGCTGCTGCGGCCCTGAGCGAAGGATGATGCCCATGCCTGCCGATGCCATGCACAGTACGCGGGCCCTGACCGAAGCGCTGGTCAGCCGGGCATCGGTCACCCCGGACGACGCGGGTTGCCAGGCCCTGCTCGCCGAGCGTCTCGCGCAGGCGGGTTTCGACATCGACTGGCTGCCCCGGGGAGACGTCTCCAACCTGCTGGCGATCCGGGGGGAGCAGGGCCCTGTTCTCCTGTTCGTGGGTCATACCGATGTCGTCCCGAGCGGACCGGCCGAGGCATGGCAGTCACCGCCCTTCGAGCCGACGATTCGTGACGAGCGGCTCTTCGGACGCGGTTGCGCGGACATGAAGGCGAGTGTTGCGGCATTCGTCACGGCCTGTGAGCGATTTGCCGGCGGACCGGATGATGGCGGGTTACGCCTCGCCATCGCCCTGACCAGCGATGAGGAAGGGCCCGCGCAGGACGGGATCCGGGCCGTCGCCCCCCTCCTGCCGGCGCGACTCGGGCCGGTGGACTGGTGCCTGGTCGGCGAACCGAGCAGCAGTCGGGACCTGGGCGATACCATTCGCGTGGGCCGCCGCGGATCGCTCAGCGGAGAGATCATCATCGACGGCCGACAGGGCCATGTCGCCTACCCCGATCAGGCCGACAATCCACTGCATCGTCTCGCCCCCATACTTGCGGAGCTCGTCAACAGTGAATGGGATCCGGGCACCGCGGACTTTCCACCGACCCGACTGCAACTCACCGCAGTGGACACGGATACCGATGCGGTGAACATCATCCCCGGGCATGCCACCGCCCGTTTCAACCTGCGCTATTCCCCGGCAAGCAGCGCCGACGGGCTTCGCCGGCGCATCGAGGCCACCGTTACAACGCATGCCCCGGACAGCCGCGTGCGATGGTCCCACTCGGCCGAACCGTTCGGCAGCCCGCCCGGACGGCTGCGGGAGGCCGTTATGGATGCTGTTCACGAGAAAACCGGCCACTGGCCCATCGCGAATACGGCGGGGGGCACCTCTGATGGACGCTTCATTGCCCCGCTCGGCGCCGAGGTTGTCGAGTTCGGGCCGGTGAACGAGAGCATTCACCAGGTCGATGAGCACATCGATCTGGCGGCAATCGACGCCCTGAGCGATGCCTATGAGGCGATTATTCGCCGCCTTGCCCGGAACGCTCCATCAGTCGATTGACCAGCCGTCGGGCAGCGGCGCGGCCACTGCGCCATGCCCCCTCGATACGGCCATCCGTCACCCAGTCACCGGCGCAGAGCACATCCTCATGCTCCAGGTATCCGACCGACTCCGCGAGGGCGCCGCGGGCCCGGGCAAACCGCCATCGGTGAGCAATGCGGGCGGTCACCGACGGAGTTTTCCGGATCAGTTCGGCAAACGCGGTAGAGAGGTACTCGCCGACGGCCTCCGGGGACCATTCGATATTCGCCTCACTCCAGGCCGCCGTGGCATGGAGTGTCCAGATCTCCGGCAGGTGGGGCCGGTCCGGCCGAGAGCCCGAGCGGGCCACCCAGCCAAGCGGACCGCTGCTGGGGAAGCCAGCGTCGAAATCGACATCGAGCGGTCGCTCAAGCACGAGGCCAACCGACCAGCAGGGCTGCATCCTCGACGCGGCGGCGCGGGCCGCCAGCCTGGGACAGGGTTCGGCAAGCAGCGACTGCGTCTGGGGCGCGGGGGCAGTGAGCAGGAGCGCATCGAACTCGCCCAGCGACTCCCCGTGGCGCCCATTGAGGACCCATCCCGAGAGCTCGCGCGTGATCTCGCTGACCTGTACACCGCTCTGCACGTCGAGGCCGTCGGCCAGATGCCGGGCCAGCGCGGACATGCGTGGCACGGCCACGAGGCGTGTCTCCGGTCGCGCCGGCTGACGTTCCGGAAGCACCAGCGGACTCACCGGCCATGGCGCTACCACGCCGGCGGATTGCCATTCATCCACCGCCGAGCGGAATTCACCGTCCCTTGCCGTGAAGTACTGGGCGCCCAGATCGATGGCCCCGTACTCGGTGCGCTTGCTGACCATCCGCCCGCCAGGCCCACGGCCCTTGTCAAAGACCACTGAATCGATCCCGGCCGCCTGAAGCGCACGACCGGCACTCAGACCGGCGATGCCCGCTCCGATAATGCCAATGCGCATGACTCTCTCCCGCGTCAATCCGGCGCCCGATCATTGAGACCGAGCACATCATCCATGTCGTAGAGCCCAGCGGGGCGTTCGACCGCCCAGCGCGCGGCGCGCAGCGCCCCGCGCGCAAACGTGGCCCGGCTGGAGGCACGGTGGGTGAGCTCCAGCCGCTCACCGTCACCGGCAAGCATCACGGTGTGCTCGCCGACGATATCGCCCCCACGCAAGGCCTGAAAACCGATCGCGCCGGCGGGGCGCTCCCCGACAATGCCGTCGCGCGCCTGGATGGCGTAATCCTCGAGCCGCACCCCGCGGCCCCGGGCCACCGACTCGCCCAGCGCCCAGGCCGTACCCGACGGCGCATCACGCTTGTCGCGATGGTGGGCCTCCATGATTTCGACATCGTAATCGTCGCCAAGTGCCGCTGCGGCCGTCTGCACCAGCCGGCGCAACAGGGTGACGCCACTGCTGTAATTGGCGGCATAGACAATCGGGATCTGGGCGGAGGCACGCCGGATGGCCTTCTCTCCAGCCGCATCCACCCCGGTGGTGCCGATCACGACCGGCGTTCCCGCCGCCGTCGCCGCCGCCAGATTCGCCTCGAGCGCATCCGGCAGCGTGAAGTCAACGACCACCGCGGCAGCAGCCGCTGCATCACCGGGCGCATCGGTGAGGGCCACGTCCAGGCACCCACAGCCGGCGATGTCACCGGCATCACGTCCGATCCACTCGCTGTCGGCGCGGACCGTCGCCGCGACCAGCCTCAGATCCTCCGCCGCCGCGACCCGTTCGATCAGCGTTCGGCCCATGCGCCCGGCGGCGCCCAGAATGGCAACGGCGGTCATGTCAGAATTTCATCCCTTCGAAGAACGACTTCACCGAGTCCAGCCAGGAGCTGCCGCGGGGGTTATGGTGCTCGCCCCCCTTCTCGAGGGTTTCGGCGAGCTCCTCGAGCAACTCTTTCTGGCGAGCGGTCAGGTTGACGGGGGTCTCCATCGCCACACGGCACAACAGATCGCCCGAGGTGCCGCCGCGTACCGGCTTGACGCCCTTGCCGCGGACCCGGAAAACCTTCCCGGACTGTGTACCCGCAGGAACCCGCAGGGTGACCCGGCCGTCCAGCGTGGGTACCTCGAGCTCACCGCCGAGGGCCGCGGTGGTCACACTGAGCGGTATATCACAGCGCAGGTCGGCGCCCTCTCGGGTAAAGATCGGATGGGGCTTGACCACCATCTCCACATAAAGATCACCCGGTGGCCCGCCCTGCTCACCGGGCTCGCCCTCGCCGCTCAGCCGGATCCGGTCCCCGGTATCGACACCCGCCGGCACCCGGACATTGAGCGTCTTATAGTCGGGCACGGTCCCGCTGCCGCCACACTGCCGACACGGATCGCTGACGATCTGCCCGGTCCCACTGCAGCGCGGGCAGGTCTGCTGGATCGAGAAAAAGCCCTGCTGGACCCGCACGTCGCCGTGGCCATTACAGGTCGGGCAGGCCTGCGGTTCGCTACCGGGAGCAGCACCGGAACCCTCGCAGGCATCACAGCGCACCTGCGTCGGAATCCGGATCTCGCGCTCGAGACCGTGAACCGCTTCCTCCAGTGTGATCTCCATGCGATAGCGCAGATCGGCGCCCCGGAACGCCCGCGCGCCGCCTCGACCGCCACCGCCGAATATGTCGCCGAACACATCGGAGAAGATATCCGCGAAATCGGCGCTCCCGCGGCCAAATCCGCCGCTGCCCCCGCCGCCGGCGCTGGGATCGACACCAGCATGACCGAACTGGTCGTAGGCCGAGCGCTTCTGGGGATCACTGAGGACCTCATAGGCCTCCTTGGCCTCCTTGAAACGCTGTTCTGCATCGCTGTCACCCGGGTTGCGGTCCGGGTGGTATTTCATCGCCAGGCGCCGATACGCCTTTTTCAGATCACCCTCTGAGGCGTTCTGGGAAACCCCGAGGATTTCGTAGTAGTCACGTTTTGCCATGGTGCCCGTTCTGACTGTTCTCTCTGCAGGGTAACCACCCCGGCGTCAACAGCAAAGGCGCAGGCATCGAAAGCCCGGTGGACCGGGCCATTCGATGCACTGCGCCTTGCCGGCGAAAGGACTGTTCCGCGAAACGCCGTTACTTCTTCTCGTCGTCCTTGACTTCCTCGAACTCGGCGTCGACCACGTCTTCCTGACTCGACCCGGCACCGCTCTCGGCGCCCGCCTCGCCAGGCGCCCCGCCGGCCTCGGCGTCCTGATAGATCTTCTCCGCCAGTTTGCCGGAGGCCGTTGCCAGGGCTTCGGTCTTCGACTCGATGGCCGACTTGTCGCTGCCCTTCATGGCCTCTTCAAGATCGGCGATCGCGTCTTCCACCGCCTTCTTCTCGTCATCGGAGGCCTTGTCGCCCACTTCCTCCAGGCTCTTGCGCGCGGCGTGGATCAGGTTGTCGGCCTGATTGCGGGCCTCGACCAGTTCGCGGGCCTTGCGGTCCTCCTCGGCGTGCGACTCGGCGTCCTCGACCATGCGCTCGATTTCGTCATCCGAGAGCCCGCTGGAGGCGCGGATCTGGATCGACTGCTCCTTGCCCGTGCCCTTGTCCTTGGCTGTCACATGCAGGATGCCGTTGGCGTCGATATCGAAGGTCACCTCGATCTGCGGCACGCCGCGGGGCGCCGGCGGAATGTCGGAGAGATCGAATTTGCCGAGCGACTTGTTATCCGAGGCCATTTCGCGCTCGCCCTGCAGGACGTGAACGGTGACCGCGCTCTGGTTGTCCTCGGCGGTGGAGAACACCTGGTTGGCCTTGGTCGGGATGGTCGTATTCTTCTCGATGAGCTTGGTCATGACACCACCGAGGGTCTCGATGCCGAGCGAGAGTGGCGTGACGTCGAGCAGCAGGACATCCTTGACGTCGCCACCCAGCACACCGCCCTGGATCGCCGCACCGATGGCGACGGCCTCGTCCGGATTGACGTCGCGGCGCGGCTCCTTGCCGAAGAACGCCTTGACCGCCTCCTGGACCTTGGGCGTGCGGGTCTGCCCCCCCACCAGGATGACCTCGTCCACGTCGCCCGCCTTGAGGCCGGCATCCTTGAGCGCCACCTCGCAGGGCTTGATCGTGCGCTGCACCAGGCCTTCCACCAGGCTTTCGAGCTTGGCACGGGTCAGCTTGAGATTGAGGTGTTTGGGCCCGGTCTGATCGGCGGTGATATAGGGCAGGTTCACCTCGGTCTGCTGGGCCGATGAAAGCTCGATCTTGGCCTTCTCCGCCGCTTCCTTGAGCCGCTGCAGAGCCAGCCGGTCCGAGGAGATGTCGATCCCCTGGTCCTTCTTGAACTCGGCCACGAGATAGTCGATCACCGCGCGATCGAAATCCTCACCGCCCAGGAACGTGTCACCGTTGGTCGACAGCACCTCGAACTGATGCTCGCCCTCGACCTCGGCGATTTCGATGATGGAGACGTCGAACGTCCCGCCACCGAGGTCGTAGACGGCGATCTTGCGATCCCCGCCCTTCTTGTCGAGGCCATAGGCCAGCGCCGCGGCAGTGGGCTCGTTGATGATGCGCTTGACCTCGAGACCGGCGATACGGCCCGCGTCCTTGGTGGCCTGACGCTGGGAATCATTGAAGTAGGCCGGGACGGTGATCACCGCCTCGGTGACCTCCTCGCCGAGGTAATCTTCCGCGGTGCTCTTCATTTTCTGGAGCACGCGCGCGGAGATCTCCGGCGGCGCCATCTTCTTGTCGCGCACCTCCACCCAGGCATCGCCGTTGTCCGCCTTGACGATGCTGTAGGGCATCTCACGGACATCACGCTGGACGACGTCCTCCTCGAACTTTCGACCGATCAGCCGCTTGATCGCGTGCAGCGTGTTCTCGGGGTTGGTCACCGCCTGCCGCTTGGCCGCGGCACCGACGAGGACCTCGCCGTCCTCGGTGAATGCGACGGTGGAAGGTGTTGTGCGATCACCCTCGGCGTTTTCGATAACCCGGGAAGATCCCCCTTCCATCACCGCGACGCAGGAATTGGTTGTTCCCAGGTCGATTCCGATGATCTTGCCCATTATTGAATGCTCCTCGATTTCGAATTCGGTTCATTGGGTGAGATTTAGGCGCCAACGGTTTTTTTCAAGACCCCGCCCCGGAACCGGAGGGTGCCTTCGCGACAATTACCATGGCCGGTCGCAGCAGCCGGTCGCCGAGGCGATAGCCTTTCTGCACGACGTTGATCACCGTGTTGGGCTCAACATCCGTGGCCTCCTGGGCGGCCATCGCCTCATGGGCCTCCGGATCGAAGCGCTGACCCTCGGGATTGAGCTCCTCGATGCTGAACTTCTCCAGCGCCTGGTTGAACATGCGCAGTGTCAGCTCCGAGCCCTCGGCGAGCTTGGCGACGTCTGCGCCATCCTCGTTCGCGGCCTGCAGTCCCATTTCCAGGCTGTCCTTGACGCCGAGCAATTCGCTGGCGAGCTTTTCCAGGGACTGTTGACGGGCAGCCGCCACATCCTTTTCCGCCCGCCGACGCAGGTTTTCCATTTCCGCCCGGGCGCGCAGGAACTGACTCCAGTTCTCCTCGGCACGGGCCTCTGCCTCACGCAGTGCGGCCTGCAGATCCTCGCCCTCCGGCATTTCCACCGGGCCATCGGGCCCGGTACCGGATGGCTCTGCTCCGTTCTCCACTTGCCCGGACTCCCCGATTGGGGTCTCTCGTTTATCTTCTCCGCTCATTGCTTGCTCCGCTGTTCCGGCATCCGGCTGACCGCCCCCCTGTGGGCGGCGCGCGCTTATCGGTAGAAATGGGGATCAATGATCAGGTTTCAAGGCATGGCCCAGGAGCCGAGCGGTGACATCGACGATGGGGATTACCCGGTCATATTCCATCCGGGTGGGGCCAATGACGCCGAGAACGCCAAGGACCTGATCATCGCTCTGATAGGTGGAGGTCACGAGGCTGACACCATCGAAGGCCCGATAGCCGGATTCCTGGCCGATGAAAATCTGCACGCCATCGGCCGAGAGGCAGCGGTCGAGCAGATGCAGTATGTCGCGCTTGCGCCCGAACGCCTCGAAAAGCTCCTTGAGCTTCTCCACGCTGGACAGCTCAGCGAAGGTCATGAGGTTGGTCTCGCCCGCGATCACGAAGTCATCGTCCTTACCGCCGTTATCGGCGAACAACTCGCGAGCCACCGCAATCGCCGAGGTCATGAGGC
This sequence comes from uncultured Ectothiorhodospiraceae bacterium, assembly GCA_913056385.1. Lineage (GTDB taxonomy): Bacteria > Pseudomonadota > Gammaproteobacteria > Nitrococcales > Nitrococcaceae > Spiribacter. The sequence continues at coordinate 6,678 of CAJXND010000002.1, read as the reverse complement.
TGTTCACATGCTGCTGATCGGCCTGCATGGCCTCCAGCAGCCCGCGCCGGACATTACTGACGCTCTTGCCCGCAAACTCCAGGGACAGATAGTTCGAGACCTGCTGGAGCTCGGCCGGGCTGTACGGACGATCCGTCTCGATGACGCGGTTCTGCACCTCGGAGTCGTTCAGCACGACGATGGCCAGGATCCGCCGCTCCGACAGTGGCAGGAACTCGATATGCCGAATGGAGCCGTAGTCCCGCCGTGGCAGCGTCACCACGCCGGCCAGATGCGTCAGCCCGGACAGAAGATTGGACGCCGAATCCACCAGTGAATCGGTATCACGGCCCGCATCAAGGCGGATTCGCAGATTATCGGCATCGAGCCCGCTCTCGCGTCGGACGCTGAGCAGGGAGTCGACGAAAAAACGATAGCCCCGGTCCGTTGGTATCCGCCCGGCGGATGTGTGCGGCGACTGGATATATCCCGCCTCCTCCAGGTCGGCCATGACATTGCGGATGGACGCCGCGCTCAAGTCGAGGCCACCATCCCGCGTCAGCGCCCGGGATCCCACCGGCTGGCCATCGCGGATGTAACGATGCACCAGCATTTTCAGCAGATGCCGTGCACGCTCTGTAAGCGGTTCATCGCCGTGTCGGTGAACCATGAGGCCTCCGTGGGAGTTGGCACTCTCTGACTTAGAGTGCCAGGCGAAGCTATCAACGCCCCGCATGGCTGTCAATTTGCGGACGCCATGCTAAGTTGTCCATGCATCGGCGAGGGGGGTGCATGCCAGCGTTCCAACGCATAGCGATAACCGGCAAACCGAACGATACCGCGGTCATCGATACCATTCGCAAGCTCATCGAGCGCCTCGAGGCCCATGGACTCGATGTCTGTCTCGACAGGGCGATGGGCGGGGCCACCGAGCCGGGCGACGGCCGCGACATCGACAACCTGGCGTCCCTTGCCGGGCTTATCGATCTGCTGATCGTGGTCGGCGGCGACGGCACACTGCTGCACGCCGCCAAGATCGTCGCGCCGCATGGCGTCCCGGTTCTGGGCGTCAATCGCGGAAGGCTCGGTTTCCTGGTCGACGTCTCGCCGGATCGGTTCGATGAAATCGCCTGCGTGGTTGACGGCGACATGCAGCTCGACCAGCGCCTCATGCTGGAGGCCCGCGTGCTCGAAGGAGGCCGGATCATGGCCAGCTCCCCTGCGCTGAACGAGGTGGTGCTGCAGCGCTGGAACACCTCGCGCATGATCGAGTTCGAGACCTGGATCGACGGCGAGCCCTGCAACCGTCATCGCTCGGATGGACTGATCGTCAGCACCCCCACCGGCTCCACCGCCTATGCCCTGTCCGGGGGCGGCCCGATCATGCATCCGGGCATCAACGCCGTGGCCATGGTGCCCATCTCTCCACACACCCTCAGCAACCGGCCCCTGGTGATCAGCGCGAACAGCCGCATCGAGGTCCGGGTTCAACCCGACTCCATCGAGCAGGTTCACGTCAGCTGCGACAGTCAGAGCGACCTGACCCTCGCCGCCGACGGACGGCTCGAGATCGTTGCATCGCCGCACAAACTGCGACTTGTGCACCCACCCGGCCACCGCTACTTCGATATTCTGCGAGCGAAGCTGCATTGGGGGGATGGAGCACCACCATGCTGAACCGCATCGAGATCCGCGATTTCGCCATCATCGATGAACTCGCCATCGACCTGCATCCCGGGCTCAGCGTGCTCACCGGCGAAACCGGTGCCGGCAAGTCGATCCTGCTGGATGCCCTGGGCCTGTGCCTCGGCGACCGGGCCGACACCTCCATGGTCCCGGAGACGGCCACCCGCAGCGAAATCCACGTCATTTTCGATGTCAGCGACACGCCCCGGGCAAAGGCCTGGCTCGCGGAAGAGAACCTCGACGAAGACAACGAATGCCTGTTGCGCCGGGTCATCCAGGGTAATGGCCGCTCGCAGGCCTGGATCAACGGGCGACCGGTGACCCGTTACCAGCTCGAGCAACTCGGCAGCCTGCTGGTCGGTATCCACGGCCAGCATGCCCACCAGGCGCTCATGCGCCCCGAGATGCAGCGGCGGACGCTGGATGGATTCGCGGGGCATGGGGACAAGCTGGAGGCCGTCTCCACCCTGCATGCGCAATGGCAAGGTGTTGAGGCGGAAATCCGCTCGCTGAGCGGCGGTGATGGCGACCACCAGGACCGAATGGATTTGCTGCGCTACCAGCTCGAGGAACTGGATGAGAAGGCACTCACCGAGGCGGCCTTCGCCGAGCTGGAGCAGGAGCAACGGCGTCTCGCCGGCGCCAGCGAGATCATCACGGCCTGCCAGCAGGCGCTGGAGCTCCTCCATGAGGGCGACACCACCGCCCAGACGTTGATCGCGGCGGCCGAACGGGCACTGGATCCCCATCTCGATGTCGACACGGCGCTCACCGAGGCGCGGGATCTGCTGGCGACCGGTCAGGTCCAGCTCGAGGAGGCCTGTCAGGGGCTGAGGCACTTCGCGGACCGCCTCGAGATCGATCCGGAACGGCTTCAGGTGGTCGAGGACACCCTCAGCCGACTCCACGACCTGGCACGCAAACACCAGGTCGAGCCCGAAGGGCTCGCCGCCCACGCCGAATCCCTCCGGGACGAATTGAACCGCCTCGAGTCGGCGGACAGCCGACTGCTGGAATTGCATGCCGAACGCGATCGGCTGCTCGACGAGTACCGCAGTGCGGCCGCGAGTCTCTCGGAATCACGCCGGGAAGCAGCGAGGCAGCTTGGCGGGCGGGTCGACGATCTACTGGCTCAGCTGGGTATGGCCGGCGCCGAGCTGACCATCATCGTGGACCCGGACAGCGAGGCCGCACCCGCGGCCCACGGCACGGATCGCGTTCGTTTCGACGTCCGCACCAACCCGGACCAGCGGCCGGCACCGCTGCAGAAGATCGCCTCGGGGGGCGAACTCTCACGCATCGGGCTGGCTCTGGAAGTGGCCACTGCCGATACCGCGGAGCTGCCGGCGCTGATCTTTGACGAAGCGGATACCGGCATCGGTGGCGGAGTCGCCGAGGTCGTCGGACGGCAGCTGCGTGCCCTCGCCCGCCATCACCAGGTGCTCTGCATCACCCATCTACCCCAGGTCGCGGCCCAGGGCACGCATCAGCTGCAGGTGGAAAAACGCCAGCGCGATGACGGCCGGACGGTCACCGATGTAAGACAGCTGTGTGCGGATGAGCGGACAAGCGAGATCGCGCGCATGCTCGGCGGCCTGGAGATCACCGAGAAGACGCTCAATCATGCACGGGAAATGCTGGAGCGGGTAGGCTGAATTACAGCACGCTGCCCTTTATCTTCGGCGCCTGAGCGCACTCGGGGCAACGTCCGTACAGGATCAGCGAGTGACTGATCAACTCATACCCGGAGACCGCCGCCACGTCAGCCTGACGCCGCTCGATCATCCGGTCCTTGAATTCCTCCACCCGACCGCAGTCCACGCAAACGAGGTGGTCGTGGTGAATGCCCGAGTTGAGCTCGAAGACCGCCCGGTCGCTGTCGAAGTTGTGACGAATGACAATACCCGCTTCCGCGAACTGGGTGAGTACGCGGTAGACGGTGGCCAGGCCGATGTCGTCTCCGGCCTCATGCAGCCGCTGATAAACCTCTTCGGCGGACAGGTGGGCTCGCTCCCGCCCGGCAAGAATCCGGAGAATCTTCAGCCGCGGCAGGGTCGCCTTGAGCCCGGCACGGCGGAGCTCGTCCGACTCCTGGCTGATTTCCCAGGGAATCTGTGAGGCTGGGCGGGGCTGCGTTACCATATTCGTTCCACCAGTCAGCACGACGGCCTGTTTAGAATGATTTCAGTATACACCGGCAAACGGCTGCTCGCAGTGTCCCTTCTGACCGCCGCCCTGGCAGGCTGCGCCAGTACGGTTGAGCAGCTGCCCATTCTCTACAAGCCGGAGGTACGCCAGGGGACTTTCTTCGATGCCGAGAGCGTCGCCCGGCTCGAGCCCGGCATGACGCGGCGCCAGGTCAGCTTCGTGCTCGGGCCGCCAACCATCGAAGATCCGTTCAGTGAAGGCCGGTGGGATTATGTCTACGAGGTCGAGCCGCGGAGCACGGGCCTTGAGCCGATATCCCGGAAGCTGACCCTCGTCTTCGACGAAAGCGGACTCAGCGGCGCCCGCGGTAGCTTCATCGAGCCGGGTAACCCGCTCTACGATCCCGGGGCCTGACCGGCCCGCCGGGTTCGCTGTTCCCGGGCACGCGCCCGTCGCTGTGCCTTGGGATCCACCTGGAGCGGGCGATAGATCTCCACCCGGTCCCCGGCAGCCAGATGCTGATCCAGCGCCACCGGTTGCGAGAAAATGCCCACCGACTGTTCGGCCAGGTCGATTTCGGGGAAACAGGCGAGGATCCCGGATGCATGGATGGCCTGTTCAACCGTGGTGCCCGTGGCCACGTTGAGGGGGATCAGCCGCTGATCTTCGGCAGTCGCATAGACGACCTCCACAGCGATGGCATCGGCGGCCTCCTGCGACTCAGCCAAGGCCGTAACGCTCATTGGCCCGCTTGACGAACGAATCCACCAGGGTCCCGGCCACCTGGGTGAACACCTTCCCGAACGCCATCGCCAGCAGGCGGTTCGAGAACTCGAACTCCAGATCCAGCGAGACCTTGCAGGCGTCCTCCCCCAGCGCATCGAACCGCCAGAAGCCCTCAAGATGGCGGAACGGCCCCTCCACCAGACGGATCTCGATCATCTTGCCCGGCTGGCGTCGGTTGCGCGTGGTAAACGACTTCTCGATACCCGCCTTGGAGAAGAGGAGCTCGCCGATCACCACGTCGCCGTCGCGCTCCCGCTCCCTGCTGCGCTTCACCCAGGGCAGGAAGTCTTCATAGCCGCGGACATCGTCCACCAGCTCGAACATCTCCTCGGCGGAATGCCGAACCATCGCGGAACGGGAGACCGTGGTCATTCGATTCGCTCGTCTCGAGGTTGCGTTTCAACGAAGCCGGAAAGCTTACCAGACTCGTCACCTTCGCTCATTCGTGCTGGCGCATTGGATGCCGGGGCGGCGCCCCGTTAGAATGCGGCAGTGAGCAAGAAAGCAGGTAAGAAAAAGCCGGGTGGCGACAGCGCCACGATTGCCCTCAATCGCCGCGCGCGCTTCGAGTATTTCGTCGAAGAGCGGTTCGAGGCGGGCCTCGTCCTGCATGGCTGGGAGGTCAAGAGCCTGCGGGCGGGACGGATCAACCTCACCGAGGCCTACGTCCTCGTGCGGAACGGCGAGGCGTTTCTGATCGGCTGCAATATTCCCCCGCTGCCAACCGCCTCGACGCATATCAACCCGGATCCCACGCGCACTCGGAAGCTGCTCCTGCATCAAAAGGAGCTTGCCCGGCTGGTGGGGGCAACCGAACAGCGCGGCTACACGGTGGTTCCGCTGGACCTGCACTGGTCACGCGGGAAAGCGAAACTGAGCATCGGGCTCGCCAAGGGCAAGAAACAGCACGACAAGCGCGCCGACAAAAAGGAGCGCGACTGGCAGCGTGAGAAGGAACGCCTGCTCAAGCATCGGGTCTGATGGCCTCCAGGGATGAGCCCGCAGAGAACGAGCGCTTCCCATGGAACCATTTGATCGCTAACCTGTCTGATCGATTACTTGGGGACGACATGGCTTCGACGGAGGTCGCGAAACTCCAGGTGCATGCCGAGGACGTCACTCAACCTCGTAAATAATGTGACAAAAAAGATAGTTGCCAACGACGACAACTACGCACTCGCGGCCTAAAAACCCGTGAGCTGTCCACACTTGATCGCCTGTGGTTGGGTGTCGGACAGGCATATTACACAGGCTAGCCCCGCGGGGAGCCCGGACTGGCGAGGCGAAACATCATTCGGGATCGTGGTTTCCATACCCTGGCCGTTGGGTAGGACGCCACTAAAAATAAAGACGGCGCTAAGCATGTAGACCCTGGTGTGGAGGTTCTTCGGACGCGGGTTCGATTCCCGCCGTCTCCACCAAACTCTTCCAACCCCGCGCCATGCGGGGTTTTTTATGTCCGGCGCGCGAATCCCCTCCTCCGCCGAAATTTCGTCGTGCATCGCCCTGCCGTGCGGGTCGACCTGCGCATCGAGCCGCTCAACCTCGAGCTCCTGGACTCCTCCATCCTCAACCCAGGTCAAAACCGCGGAAGTGGTTAATCATGCTGCCGGGCGTTGAAGGTAAAGAGTGCCACCGCACTGATGATCGCGAGGACCAGCAGGTAGTAGGCGGGGGCGGCTACATCTCCGGTCGCCGAGATCAACCATGTGCAGACCATCGGGGCCGTTCCGCCAAACAACCCCATCGCCAGGTTATAGGCAACCCCGACACCCGTATTACGAATATCGCGGGGAAACGTCTGCGCCAGCAATGCGGGCATGGGGCCCTGCACCCAGCTAATGGCGATGGCGAAGATCAGCCCGCTGATGACGGCGCCGAGCACACTGCCGGTATCGATCCAGAAAAACAGGGGATAGGCGACACCCCCCGTGAGTGCAATGCCCCAGAGCATCACGCGGCGGAATCCGAACCGGTCACCCAGCAATCCACCGACCGGCAGAAGAAAGACGAGCACGACCATGGCCAGGGTATTCACATCCATGGCGTGGCTGATGGGGTTAGGGATGATTTTCGACT
>CAJXND010000001.1 GCA_913056385.1 uncultured Ectothiorhodospiraceae bacterium | reverse complement strand
CGCTCCTCGACCGGGGCAGCACGACCCTGCGCGAGGTCCTGCGTGGCTGCGCGGATGTCGAGCGGATTGCCGCGCGGATCGGTATGGGATCGGCCCGACCGCGGGATCTTGCCGGTCTGCGCGACACGCTGGCTGCCCTGCCGGCCCTCGAGCAGGCCCTCGCCGGATTCAGCGACCATCGGCTCTCGGCACTGGCCGATCACGCCGCACCACGACCGGAACTGTCGGAGACCCTGCAGGGCGCCATTATCGAGCAGCCACCCGTGGTGGTCCGCGACGGCGGTGTCATCGCCGACGGCCACGATGCCGAACTGGATGAACTCCGCGCCCTGTCGCGTAACGCCGACGGCTTTCTGACCGATCTTGAGGCCCGCGAGCGCGAGGCGACCGGGCTGTCCAGTCTGAAGGTGAGCTACAACCGCGTTCACGGCTACTACATCGAGATCAGCCGCGGACAGAGCGAGCAGGCGCCGGCGCGCTATATCCGCCGCCAGACCCTGAAAGGTGCGGAACGCTACATCACCCCGGAACTGAAGACATTCGAGGACAAGGTGCTCTCCGCCCGGGAGCGCGCGCTGGCGCGTGAAAAGGCCCTGTATGAAGCGCTGGTCGAATGGCTGCGCGAGCGGCTCGACCGGATTCTCGACCTGGCCCGGGCGCTCGCCGAACTGGATGCACTCGGCGCCCTCGCCGAGCGCGCCGAGGCACTGGACTATACCCGCCCGATACTCGACAGCACGCCCGGTATCGAGATCACCGCCGGCCGCCATCCGGTGGTGGAGCGCAGCATCGAGAGCCCCTTCATCCCCAATGACATCCATCTTGATGACCAGCGCCGGATGCTGGTGATCACCGGGCCGAACATGGGCGGCAAGTCCACCTACATGCGCCAGATCGCCCTGCTCACGCTTATGGCGCACATCGGCAGCTTCGTTCCGGCCGCTGCCGCCCGCTTCGGACCGGTCGACCGTATATTCACCCGCATCGGCGCCTCCGATGATCTGGCCGGCGGACGGTCCACGTTCATGGTGGAAATGACGGAGACCGCCAACATCCTCCACAACGCCACCCGGGAAAGCCTGGTGCTGCTGGACGAAATCGGCCGGGGAACGAGCACCTTCGATGGCCTCGCCCTCGCCTGGGCCACGGCCGAGGCACTCTGCGAGCGGATCGGCGCCTTCACGCTCTTCGCCACCCATTATTTCGAGATGACCGCACTGCCCGAGCAGTACCCGGCCGCGAGCAACGTCCACCTCGAGGCGGTCGAGCATGGCGAGCGAATCGTCTTCCTGCACAGCGTGCGCAATGGCCCGGCCAGCCAGAGCTATGGTCTGCAGGTCGCGGCCCTGGCCGGTGTGCCGGCGCCGGTATTGGATACCGCCCGGGCCAAGCTCGCCCGGCTCGAGGCCAGCGAGCCCGCGGCCCCGCAGCTGTCGCTCTTCGGCGCACCGGTATCCACGCCCGAGCCTGCTCCCCCACCCGCCGCAGAGAACCCGACGGCGGAGGCCATCATGACGCGCATTGCCGGCATCGACCCGGATGACCTCACGCCACGGCAGGCCCACGCGCTTGTCTACGAACTGCGACGTCTGTTCGAGTGAAGCAACACCACGCCGGCCCCCAAACCACAGCAACCGTAGGTTGATGAGCGCACGTCGCAGGCCTAGGCTCTGCGCCCAATCAACCGACGATTACCGGAGTCAACGATGACCTACGTCGTCACTGAAAACTGCATCAAATGCAAGTACACCGACTGCGTCGAAGTCTGTCCCGTGGACTGCTTCCACGAGGGGCCCAACTTCCTCGCCATCGATCCCGATGAGTGCATCGACTGCACGCTGTGCGAGCCCGAATGCCCGGCAGAGGCAATCTACTCCGAGGATGACCTGCCCCGGGAGATGGAGCACTTCCTGGAACTCAATGCCGAGCTGGCGCAGAAGTGGCCGGTGATCACCGAAATGAAGGATCCGCCGGCGGATGCCGAGGAGTGGGATGGCAAGCCGGACAAGCTGCAGCACCTGGAGCGCTGATCACCCCCTCGGGTGATGCTCGGCGTGCAGGGCCTGCAGCCTTGCCCTCGCCACGTGGGTGTAGACCTGGGTGGTCGACAGGTCGGTGTGGCCGAGCAGCAACTGCACGACACGGAGATCCGCCCCGTGATTGAGCAGATGCGTGGCAAATGAATGCCGCAGCGTATGCGGTGAGAGGGGTTTGGTGATATCCGCCGTCCGGGCATGGTCGCGGATCCGGTACCAGAATGCCTGGCGTGTCATGCGGACGCCGCGACGGGTGGTAAAGACGGCCGCGTCCGATGCCCCACGGGCCAGATGCGGCCGCACGGTGTTCAGATAATCCGACAACGCATCCAGCGCCGATTCCCCGAGGGGCACCAGTCGCTCCTTGCCGCCCTTGCCGGTCACCCGCACCACGCCCTGGTGGCGATTGACCTGGTCCATGCGCAGCCCCACCAACTCCGAGACCCGCAGGCCGGTGGCATAGAGCACCTCGAGCATGCAGCGGTCCCGCTGTCCGATCAGCGAATCGGTATCCGGCGCATTCAGCAGCCGCTCAACCTCGGCCTCCGTTAGAGCGTCCGGCAAGGGTCGATCGGGTTTGGGCGATTCCACACGGGCAGTGGGGTCGATGGAGACGGCGCCCTGGCGGAGCTGGTAGTGATAAAAGCGACGCAGACTCGACAGCAGCCGGGCACTGCTGCGCCGGCTATTCCCCTGCGAGACGCGAGCCGCGAGATAGGCCATCACATCGGCACGATCCGCAGCCAACAGCGCGGCGCCACTATGGCTCGCCAACCAACGGGCGAACCCCCGCAGGTCACTGCCATAGGCGCTCAGCGTATTATCGGCCAGCCCCCGCTCCATCCACAGGGCATCAAGGAACGCCGTAATAACGTCCTGTTCGGCATCGCGCAGGGGCGGGTCAGGCGTCATCCGACGGGGATCCCGACGGGGCATGGCCAGCCGGACTGAGCGGTGCACCGCCAGTCTGCAGCGCGCCGGGGCCCAGTGCCTTGAGCATGTCCATCGGAACAGGAAAGACAATGGTCGAGGCGTTGTCAATGGAAATGTCACTCAGGGTCTGCAGATAACGCAGCTGGATGGCCTGGGGGTTCTCGGCGAGGACGTTGGCCGCCTGGAGAAGCTGCTGGGACGCCTGATACTCACCCTCCGCGTGGATGACCTTGGCACGGCGGTTACGCTCCGCCTCGGCCTGGCGGGCAATGGCCCGAATCATCGACTCATCAAGGTCGACATGCTTGATCTCGACATTGGCCACCTTGATGCCCCAGGCATCGGTCTGGGTATCGAGGATTTCCTGAATATCGGCGTTGAGCCGGTCGCGTTCGGAGAGCATCTCGTCGAGATCATGCTTGCCCAGAACCGAGCGCAGCGTCGTCTGGGCCAGCTGGCTGGTCGCTGCGTAGTAATCCTCGACATGGATGACCGCGCGCTCTGGATCCATGACCCGGAAATAGAGCACCGCGTTGACCTTGACGGTGACATTGTCCTTCGAGATCACGTCCTGGGAGGGCACATCCAGGGTAATCAGCCGCAGATCGACCTTAACGGCCTGCTGAATGACGGGAATGACCAGGCGCAGGCCGGGCCCCTTCACCTTCCAGAAGCGTCCGAGCAGGAAGACCACCGCCCGCTCGTATTCCCGGAACACCCGGAAGGAGGCAACGACGATGGCGGCCAGTACGCCGAGGACAATCAGGACCGGTATCGTCATCTCGCTCTCCCTTTCGCCACATCCATGGCTCTGGGACAGAAAAGGCCGCGGCGGGGTTCGCACCCGACCGCGGCCAATCAATCCAAGGGAGGAAAGTCTTGCGAATTAACGCCAGCCCGCCCGATCCATCAGGCGCACGGCCTCGGCGTTGTTCTCACCGAGAACGGCGACGTTGAGATCATCCAGCGTGTAGTCCACATAGGGTTCCAGCACCGCGACGGGATCAACGCCCTCGACTGCCGGGAATTCATTGTTACCGGCGGAGAACAGTTTCTGGGCCTCGTCCGAGACCAGGAACTCGAGGAACTCGCGGGCCGCCTCGGGATGCGGCGCACCGGCCACCATGGCGGCACCACCGATGTTGCGGTGGGTACCCCGACCATCCTGGTTGGGGAAGATCATGCCCACGCGGTCGGCGACGGCCTGATCCGCCGGGTCATCCGACAGCGCCAGGCGGACCCAGTAGTAGTGGTTGCCCACGCCAATGCTGCACTCGCCGGCTGCCACGGCACGGATCTGATCCGTGTCGCCGCCCTGCGGCGTGCGAGCCATGTTGTCGACCAGCCCTTCGGCCCATTGCTCGGTGGCTTCGACGCCGTTGGCCTCGATCAGGGAGGCAACCAGCGACTGGTTGTAGTCATTATTGGAGGAGCGGATGCAGATCTCGCCCTCGAAGCGCGGATCGGCGAGTTCCTCGTAGCGCTCCAGCGGCGGCTCGTCATAGACCTCGGTGTCGTAGTAGACGATCCGAACCCGCTCGCTCAGTCCGAACCAGAGATCATCGGGATGCCGCAGCTCCGAGGGAATACGCTCCACCAGCACCTCGGATTCCACCGGCGCCAGTATGTCCGCCTCCTCGGCCCGTCGCAGGCGGGCGGCATCGACGGTCATGAAGACATCCGCAGGACTCGCCTCGCCTTCACGCTCGATGCGCTCGATCAGCTGATCCGAATCGCCCTGGAGGACATTCACCTCCACGCCCGTGCGATCCTCGAAGGCGCTGTACAACTGCTCGTCGGAATCGTAGTGACGGGCGGTATAGAGGTTCAGCGTCTGCGCACCGGCCACGCCGGCCCCGGCGGCCAGGCCCACCCCCAGCAGCACTGCCGTCCCGCGGGTCATCTTCGCCATGATCGTCTCCTTGAAATTCCACCAATTTAAATGCGGATGCGAACCATTCGCATCTTGAGCGTATTCAACCGAACCGGCCGGCCGGCGTCAAGCGCCAATGAGAATCGCTTGCAAAAACGCCGCCCAATGACGGAAACTCACGCTCATGAGCGCAGAGCAACAGAGCCTGGTTTCGCGGTTTCCCGCCGGCGGCGTCGCCGCTGTACAGGCGCCATGCCCGGCCCCGGCCGGCGAGGCGCTGCAGCTGGAGGAAATCAGTCACGACTTCGACACCGTCACGGCGGCCGATGACATCAATCTGAGTGTCGAGCCCGAGGAACTGCTCTGCCTGCTCGGCCCCTCGGGCTGCGGCAAAACCACCCTGCTGCGGTTTGCAGCCGGTCTGGAGCGTCCCCAGCGGGGGCGCGTGCGGATCGGCAACCAGCTAATGTCGGATTCCGGCTCCAGCGTGTGGACACCGCCGGAACAACGTCATGTCGGCCTGGTTTTCCAGGATGCAGTGCTTTTCCCGCACCTGAGCGTGCTCGACAACGTCGGCTTCGGCCTGCCCAAGGTATCGGCACGGGAGCGGGAGCAGCGCTCGCGGGCACTGCTCGCGCAGCTCGGACTGGCGCCATTCGCCGAGAGCTTCCCCCATGTACTCTCGGGTGGCCAGCAACAACGCGTGGCGCTGGCACGGGCACTGGCCCCCTCGCCCCGGATCATGCTGCTGGACGAACCGTTCTCCGGCCTCGACGCCCGGCTGCGCGACCGGATCCGGGACGACACGCTGCATCTGCTCAAGCGCAACGGTACCGCGACCCTGCTGGTCACCCATGACCCCGAAGAAGCCCTGTTCATGGCTGATCGCATCGCCGTGATGCGTGACGGGCGGATTGTCCAGCAGGGCAACCCCACCGAGATCTACTGCAACCCGCAGGATCCCTTCGTCGTGCGCTTTTTCGGGGACGTCAACGAGGTGCGCGGGATCGTGGCCGACGGCCGGGTGGAAACCCCGGTGGGACCGGTGGATGCCAGCCATCTGGCCGACGGAACAGCCGTTCAGGTCCTGATCCGACCGGAGGCCCTCCAGGTGGAAAGCCGCGACGGACCCCGCGATCACAGCGGCAGCCATGTACTGATGTCACGGCTGCTCGGCGGCGCGAGCTTCATCCACCTGTGCGTGCATCAGGGCAATGACGAATTCCACATGCATGCCCATATGCCCGGCGTGTTTCTGCCCGAGCGGGACGATCCGATCAATATCCATCTGGACCCCAGCCAGACCTTCGTCTTTCCGATCTGATGACCCCGGCGGCGGGTCAGCCGCCGGGCTCGCTGTAACCGGGTCGGGATCGACGCATCGCTCGACTGAGCAGCATCACCGGAACGATACCCACGAGCACGATGGCCAATGACGCCGTCGACGACTGACTGAGGCGCTCGTCGGAGGCCAGCTCGTAGGACCGGACCGCCAGGGTGGTGAAATCAAAAGGTCGCAGGATGATGGTGGCCGGCAGCTCTTTCATCACATCCACGAACACCAGGATCCCAGCGCCCAGGAGGCTCCCCCGCATGATCGGCGCATGCACCCGCCGCAGGGTGCCACCGGCGGTCTTGCCCAGCGTCCGCGAGGCGGCATCCATGCTCGGCGTCACCTTGGTCAGACTGGCCTGCACCGCGTTGTAGGACACGGCAAGGAAGCGCACCAGATAGGCGTAGACCAGCGCGAAGCCGGTCCCGGTCAGCAGCAGCCCGACATTCCAGCCGAACTCGCCACGGAGCAGCGCGTAGAGCTGCTGATCCATCCAGCCCAGCGGGATCAGGATCCCCACGGCGATGACTGCGCCGGGAATGGCATACCCCATGGCCGAGACCCGCACCGCGGCCTGGGTGAGCGGCGACGGCGCCAGGCGCACGCCGTAGGAGAGCAGCACCGCCAGCCCGACGGCCGCCAGCGCGGCAATGGTGGAAAGGCTGATGCTGTTGAACACATAGGGTAGGAACGACCAGCCGAACTGCTGATCGCCGGCCGTCAGGCTCATCTCCAGCAACAACACCGCCGGAATCAGGAAACCCAGGACCACCGGCAGACCGCAGCCGATCACCGCGAGCCAGCGACGCAGCCCGGCGAGCTCATACTGCGGCAGCTCGCGGTAGCGACTGGAGGTGTGGAAGAACTGCGCCTTGCCGCGCGAGACCCGCTCAAGCAGCAGGAGCACGAGGACGAAGAGCAGCAGCACGCCGGCGAGCTGCGCCGCCGCGGTACGCTCGCCGAGGCCGAACCAGGTTCGATAGATGCCCGTGGTGAAGGTATCCACGGCAAAGAACTGCACCGCACCGAACTCGTTGAGTGTTTCCATGAGCGCCAGCGCCGCACCACCGGCGATGGCCGGCCGTGCCAGGGGCACGGCGATGGTGCCGAAGAGCTTCCAGGGCCCCCGACCGAGGGTTCGCCCCACCTCGAGCACGCAGACCGACTGCTCGAGGAATGCCGCCCGCGTGAGCAGATAGACGTAGGGATACAGCACCAGTGACAGCAGCACGATGGCACCCCCCAGCGACCGCACCGGCGGAAACCAGTAGTCGCCCGTTCCCCAGCCGAAGGTGTCCCGGAGCAGCGTCTGCAACGGCCCCGAGAACTGCAGGAAATCGGTATAGGCGTAGGCGATGACATAAGTCGGCACCGCCAGTGGCAACAGGAGGGCCCACTCGAAGATGCGCTGTCCCGGGAAACGGCACATCACCACAAGCCAGGCCGTTCCGACCCCCATGACCAGCACGCCAATACCGACCCCCAAGGCCAGGCCCGCCGTATTCACCAGATAGCGGGGCAGAACGGTGCTGGCCAGGTGCGACCAGATCTCCGGTGCCGGCACGAACACATGCCCGAGAACGGTCAGGACCGGCAACGCGACGAACAGCGCAATCACCGCCATCATCAACGGCCAGAGACCGGCGCGGCGGGCCGCCAGGGCCATGCGGGTGAACAGCGGCAGGGAGTGAGCGGAGACAGCCAAGGCGCGACTCTCCCGACAGTGAGGGAACAGGACTTATTTCGTCCACATAATACGCCGATGAGTGCCGTTTTTCAGCCGCATGACCCGCCTTTCGCTGACTTGCCTTCGTCCGTCGGGGTATCATCCACCCATGACCTACGAGCGCGACAACATTCGACGGATGGCCGGCTACACGCCGGGTGAGCAGCCCACCGACACCGGGGTCCTCAAGCTCAATACCAACGAAAACCCCTGGCCGCCCTCTCCGGCCGTGATGTCGGCGCTCGCTGCCATCGCACCGGAAGCGCTGCGCCGCTACCCCTCGCCGACCGCCGCAGGTTTTCTCGCCGAGGCGGCCCGACTGCACGGCGTGGGACCCGATCAGCTTGTCGCGACCAATGGCGGCGACGAGCTGCTTCGGCTTGCCATTACCACCTTCGTCCCGCCCGGTGCGCCCATCGGCGTCGCCGAGCCCAGTTATTCGCTCTACCCGGTCCTCGCGGCCATCCATGACAGCCCGGTGCATGCGGTGGAACTGGATGATGACTGGTCCCTGCCCGCGGATTTTGCCTCGCGCCTGAATGCCGCCGGCGTGCCCCTGACCCTGCTCGTCAATCCCCATGCGCCGAGCGGCCGGCTCCTGGACGCCGATGCCGTCAGCGCCATCGCGGCCGCCCTGGACGGTGTACTGCTGGTCGATGAGGCCTACGTGGACTTCACCGACCCGGGTCACGATCTCGTCGGGCTCATCCAGCGGCACGACAACCTCATGATCCTGCGCACGCTGTCCAAGGGCTATTCCCTGGCCGGGCTGCGCCTGGGCTACGGGATCGGTCCATCCGGACTGATCGGGCCCATCGCCCGAAAGACCCGGGACAGCTACAGCGTGGATGCCGTGGCCGACGCCCTGGGTGCCGCCGCGCTTGCCGACCAGGCCACGGCGCGGGCCAGTTGGGAGGCGGTCAGGGCGGAACGCCTGCGGTTGATCAATGCCCTGCGTGAACGAGGTTTCGGCATTCCGGACAGCCAGTCCAATTTCTGCCTGGCAAGGGTGCCGGACGGGCGCGGGCATTCGGCGGCAGACCTCTACCGCGGCCTCAAGGCGGGCGGCATCCTGGTCCGGCATTTCGAAACGCCGCGGCTCGCCGACTGCCTTCGCATCACCATCGGCACCCCCGAACAGAACGACGCGCTACTGCACGGTCTGGATGCCCTGCTCTCCCCCTAGGCGGTGCCCGTCGCGGCAAACCAGCTGCCGCGGCGCCATTCACGCCAGAAAACCGCGCCGAGCAACAGGCTGCGCGCCACGGTGAAGCTGACAAACGCCAGCCAGAGCCCGTGGTTGCCCAGCGACTGGGTAAGCCACCAGACAGGCAGGTAGAAAAGCAGCACCGCGGCGATCATGGTATCCCGCATGGCCCGCGTCCGGGTCGCGCCGATGAACAACCCGTCCAGCAGGTAACTCCCGACGGCCAGCAGCGGCATCGCCACCATCCAGGGGAGGAATCGATCGGCCGTCTCGCGAACGGCCGGCAGATCGGTCAGTAAATCGATCAACACCCCACCGCCCAGCGCGAACCCGAGGCTGACGGCTCCCGCCGTGACCAGCGACCATTCGGTGGCCGCCCGCACCACCGACCGGAAGCCGGGCTGATCGGCGGCACCGATACGCTGACCCACCAGGGATTCGGTGGCATGGGCGAAACCATCCAGCCCGTAGGAGGCGAGCAGCACGAACTGCAGCAGCACGGCATTGGCAGCCAGAGTGACATCACCGAGCTGGGCACCCCGGGAGTGGAAGAACGCGAAGGCGAAGAGCAGACACAGGGTGCGGATGAACAGCGCGAGATTCACCGACAGAAGGCGGCCGTAGCCGGCCATGTCCGCGAAGACCCCGGATACCCGGCGCCAGCCCCAGCCACGCCAGGCCAGAAACGCCAGCCCGATGCCACTGGCCAGGGTCGCGTAATCGGCCAGCACGCTTGCCAGTGCCACACCCGCGGTGGTCATGCCGAGGCCGACCACGAAGACCAGATCGAGCACGATGTTGACGCTGTTGTTGATGACCATCAGCAGCAACGTCACGCGGCTGTAGCCCCGCCCGAGAAACCAGCCGATCAGCGCGTAGTTGGCAAGCACGGCGGGCGCACTGGCAATCCGGATGCGGGCGTAGATATCAGCCTCGGCGGTTACCGCCGCACTGCCATCCAGCAGATGGAGGCCGAGCGGGATGAGCAATGGATGCAGGGCAATCAGCGCGATGCCGATGACGAAGGCCAGCATCAGGCTCTGGCCCAGCAGTCGGATGATGTCATCGCTGTCGTCGCGCCCCAGGGCCTGGGCGGTCAGCCCGGTCGTGCCCATGCGCAGGAAACCGAACCCCCAGTAGAGGAAACTGAAGAGCATCGCGCCCAGTGTGACACCGCCCAGATAGCGGCTGTCCGGCAGATGCCCCACCACGGCGGTATCCACCAGCCCCAGCAGCGGGACCGTGATATTGGAGACGATCAGCGGCCAGGCAAGGGCCCAGACCCGGCGCCGGGCCTGAACGGGGCGAACCCCGCCGCCGGTGCTGTTATACTCCGCGCCCATGAAAACCATCACTCCCGCACAGTACCGGCGCGCCCTGCTCTGGCTGGCCGGCGCGCATATCACGATCATCGCCGCCAGCAACTATCTCGTGCAGCTGCCGATCACGCTATTCGGGCTGCACACCACCTGGGGCGCTTTCTCTTTCCCGTTCATCTTCCTGGCGACGGATCTGACCGTGCGGACGTTCGGCAAGATGGCGGCGCGGCGGATCATCTTCTTCGCCATGGGCCCGGCGCTGCTGATTTCCTATCTGCTCGGCGTGCTCTTTCAGCAGGGCAGCTTCCAGGGCGCCGACGCGCTGCTCAGCCTCAATACCTTTGTCGGCCGCATTGCCGCCGCCAGCTTCATGGCCTACGCACTCGGCCAGCTGCTCGACATCCACATCTTCGACCGGCTGCGCCAGGCGGCCCGCTGGTGGGTGGCACCGGCGGTATCGACGCTGTTCGGTAACCTGGCCGACACCGTGGCGTTTTTCGCCATTGCTTTCTACAACAGCCCCGACCCCTTCATGGCGGCGAACTGGCCGGAAATCGCGGCGGTGGACTACGCCTCGAAGATCCTGATTTCCGCGGTGCTCTTCCTGCCCGCCTACGGTCTGCTGCTGGCCTGGCTGCAACGCCGGGTGCTGGGGCCGGATGGCCGCATCACGCTGCAACCGGCGGCCCGATAGGGGTGCCGGAAGGTCCGGGCGCTAGCCTCGCGCCCCCGGCCTTTCGGGATACCAGACCAGCGGTTCGCCCTGGTGGCTGTCATCAATGCGGAAGCCATGCCGGGCATACCAGTGCAACAGCGCGGTCTGCCCCAGGCCTGATTCGTCGTCCACGTTGGCCTGCCCGAGCAGGGTGACGCCATGGCGATCACAGAGCGCTTTCAGCCACTCCAGCACGGCGCTGCCCTCCCCCTGCCCCCGCCAGTCGGGATCGGTCTCGATGCGCATGAGCACCAGATACGCCGACTCGGACTCGAGTACGGCCCGAACATGTCCAAACCAACGGTAGGCCAGCATCGACTGGTCCGCGGCCTCGGCGGGCACGGTATGGGCCAGCCAGGCCTCCATGGCGGCATGGACATCGCCATTCATGGCGCAAGCCACTCCGCGCCCGCCATGTAGGGCCTCAGCACCTCGGGGATCACCACGCGGCCATCGGCCTGCTGGTAGTTCTCCAGCACCGCGACCAGACAACGCCCAACCGCCAGCGCCGAGCCATTGAGCGTGTGCAGCGGTTCGGGTCTGCCGGTGTCCGGGTTGCGCCAGCGCGCCTGCATGCGCCGCGCCTGGAAGGCCTCGGTATTGCTGCAGGAAGAGATCTCGCGATAGGCATCCTGACCGGGCAGCCAGACTTCGATGTCATAGGTCTTGGCCGCCGCGAAGCCCATATCCCCGCCGCAGAGCGTCACCACGCGGTAGGACAATCCGAGGCGCCGGAGGATCTGCTCGGCATGGCCGGTGAGCCGCTCCAGTGCCGCGTAGGAGTCATCGGGTCGGGTCAGCTGGACGAGCTCGACCTTGTCGAACTGGTGCTGACGGATCATGCCGCGGGTATCGCGTCCGTAGGACCCGGCCTCGGAGCGGAAGCACGGGGTATGGCTGACATACCCGAGCGGCAGATGTTCGGCGTCGATGATCTCGCCGGCGGCGAGGTTGGTCAGCGGCACCTCCGCGGTGGGGATGAGATGCAATCTCGGCTCGAAATTCTCGATGGCGAAGAGATCCTGGGCAAACTTCGGCAACTGCCCGGTGCCGATCAGTGCCTCCTCACCCACCAGATAGGGAACAGCGGTCTCCCGGTAACCGTGCTCGACGGTATGCACATCGAGCATGAACTGGGCCAGCGCCCGGTGAAGCCGCGCGACCCCGTCGCGCATGACGACGAAACGCGAGCCGGAGAGCTTGGCGCCGGCGGCGAAGTCGAGACCGTTGCCCAACGCCTCGCCCAGCTCGACATGATCGCGCGGACGGAAGTCGAATTCGGGCGGCTCTCCCCAGCGCCGGATCTGGATATTGGCGCTCTCGTCATCACCTGGAGGGACGCTTTCATGCGGCAGGTTGGGCAGACCCAGATGAATCTCGCGCAGGCTCGACTGCACGGCATCCAGATCGGCCTCGGCGGCCTTCAGCGCCTCACCCAGGCTGGCAACCTCGTCCAGCAGGGGCTGGATGTCCTCGCCGGCCTTCTTGGCCTGGCCGATGGCCCGGGAGCGTTCATTCCGCTCATGCTGCAGAGACTCGGTGCGCGACTGGAGCTCACGTCGCTGCGACTCGAGCGCCCCATAGTGCCCGGCATCGAAGTCATGTCCCCGGTAGGCCAGCCGCTCGGCAATGGATTCCGGGTCCTGTCTGAGGGCTTTCTGATCAAGCATCGATTCGATCGCGTCCTAGAGATTTCGGGTCAACATGATACCCGCAAGGGCAGCGGCCAGGCAGGTCGCCACGCTGGCCAGTATGTAGAGCATCGCCCTTGCCGTGGCGCCGGTGCCGAACAGCGCGAGGGCGTCCATCGAGAACGCCGAGAACGTGGTGAAGGCACCCAGCAGACCCACGGTGAAAAACACCCGCCAGGCGGGCGCGACGAGGCCGCGTTCAACCAGCAGCACGAAAGCGACGCCCATGAGGAGGCTGCCCAGCACATTCACGGCCAGGGTGCCCCAGGGGAACCCGCGGGGCAGCCATTGGGCCGCCACCATGGTGGCGCCGTGACGCATCAAGGCCCCCAGCGCACCACCGGCGGCAACCGCCGTCCATTCACCGAAGAAGGCCATCGGCCGATTCCTCGCTCGCGAAACGGCGGGAGTGTACGCGAATCCGATGGCCGATCGAAGCGCCTAACGGTGACGGGCGGCCTCGTCGAGCCGGGCGAGCCAGTCGAGCCGGTCGGCGATACGCTTCTCCAGGCCGCGATCAGTGGGCTGGTAGTAGCGCGTGCCGGCCAGTGCATCGGGCAGGTAGGTCTCCCCCGCGGCATAGGCATGCGGCTCGTCATGGGCGTAACGGTAGTCATGCCCGTAGCCGAGAGACTTCATCAGCCGGGTCGGCGCATTGCGCAGATGGACGGGCACCTCCAGCGAACCCCGGCTTCGCGCGTCGGCCATGGCGGCATTGAAGGCGCGGTAGACCGCATTGCTCTTGGGAACGGCGGCGAGGTAGGTGATGGCATGCGCGATGGCAAGCTCACCCTCCGGCGAGCCCAGTCGCTCCTGCGCCTGCCAGGCATCCAGTGCCACCTGCAGCGCCCTCGGATCGGCGTTGCCGATATCCTCCGAGGCCATGCGCACGACCCGCCGTGCGATGTAGAGCGGATCACAACCCCCATCGAGCATGCGCGCATACCAGTAGAGCGCTGCGTCTGGAGCGGAGCCGCGAACGGACTTGTGCAGCGCCGAGATCAGATCGTAGAAGGCGTCTCCGCCCTTGTCGAAACGCGCACGCCCGCCGGCGGCCGCTTCGCGGATCAGGGCCAGGTCGATCCGGCAGGCATCGCCGGCAAGGTCGGCAGCCACCTCCAGGAGACCGAGTGCGGTCCGGGCATCACCGTCGGCGAGCCGCGTGAGCGCATCGCGGGCGTCATCCGCCAGCACGAGCCCGTCTTCGGCGAGACCGCGCTCGGCATCGGTCATGGCGGCATCAATCAACCGGCCGATATCCTCGGCCTCCAGCGCGCGCAGGACATAGACCCGCACCCGGGAGAGGAGCGCGTTGTTCAACTCGAAGGAGGGGTTCTCGGTGGTGGCCCCGATGAAAAGCAACGTGCCGTCCTCGATATAAGGGAGAAAGGCATCCTGCTGGGCCTTGTTGAACCGGTGCACTTCATCGACGAACAACAGGGTGCGCCGCCCCGCCTCCCGGTTGCTCTGACCGCGAGCCGCCGCCTCGCGAATATCCTTGACGCCGGCCATGACCGCCGAGAGGGTCAGGAACTCGGCCTCCGCCGCCGCGGCCACCATGCGTGCCAGCGTCGTCTTGCCGGTCCCCGGCGGCCCCCAGAGCACCATGGAGTGGGGCCTGCCGGCGGCAAGCGCCTCGCCCAGGGGGCGGCCCGGCCCCAGCAGATGGGTCTGGCCGACGAACTCCGCCGGCGTCCGGGGGCGCATGCGATCCGCCAGCGGACGACTTCGATCGATCATGACCCCTGCATGACATCGGCGCCGGCGGGGGGGTCGAACCGGAAGCGGCCGGGGCTCACTTCGGGATTCAACGTCAGGTCACGCAGGACAACCTCGACCCGCTGCCCAAGGCCATCCTCCACCGTGATCGAGACCGGAACCCCCTCCTCCAGCTCCAGCCGCACCCGCTGGAAATCCCAGGCCGGATCGGTCGGCCGCAGGATGACCACGTCCTCACCACCGGCGGTGAGGGAGAAATTCTCCTCGAGTCGTGACAGGTCACCGCTCAGCAGCTGCGCGGCCCCCACGCCAAGCGCCTCCTCCAAGGGTCGGACCACGACCTGCTCGAGCGCCACGTCATGAACCCAGAGCTTCTCCCCGTCGGAGACGATGAGCTGCTCCCAGGGGGTCTGATAGTCCCAGACAAACCGCTGCGGACGGGCCATGACGAACTGCCCCGTCGCCTCCTCGATCACCTCGCCCGTCTCGGCGCGGGTGGTCTGACGGAATGCCCCGGCGAGTGTTTCAACGGACTCGAAATAGTGGGTCAGGCGGGCGATCGGCCCGTCGTCCCCGGCCTGCGTATTGCCCTCCTGCCCGGCCGCCCGTGCCACGGACACCGCGGCCAGCAGGACGACGACGATCAGGAAAACCGGCATGGCCAGGCAGAGGCGCGTCCGCATCATGTTCAATCCCCGGGGGGTGGTGGCGCGATGACCTCGCGCGAGCCATTGGCCTGCAGCGGGCCGACGATACCCGCCGCCTCCATCTCCTCGACCAGCCTTGCCGCCCGGTTGTAGCCGATCTTCAACCGTCGCTGGACACCGGAAATGGATGCCTTGCGGGTCTCGGTGACGATACGGACCGCCTGGTCATAGAGGGGATCCGACTCGCCGCCGCCGGCGCTCATTTCCCCGGGCAAGGCCCCCAGCGCGGCGGCCTCGCCTTCGCTTTCATCGAGGATGCCATCGACATACTCCGGCTCGCCACTCTGCTTGAGGTGCTCGGCGACCCGGTGCACCTCGGCATCGGATACGAACGCACCATGGACCCGCTCGGGAATGCCGCGGCTGCTCGGCCCCAGATAGAGCATATCGCCATGGCCCAGCAGCGATTCCGCCCCCATCTGGTCGAGAATCGTCCGCGAATCCACACGGGACGATACCTGGAAGGCCATTCGGGTGGGGATATTCGCCTTGATCAGGCCGGTAATGACATCCACCGACGGGCGCTGGGTGGCCAGAACGAGATGAATGCCGGCGGCGCGGGCCTTCTGCGCCAGCCGGGCGATGAGCTCCTCGACCTTCTTGCCGACCATCATCATCATGTCGGCGAATTCATCCACGACCACGACGACGTAGGGTAGCGGTTCCAGCACCGGTGCGTGGGGCACTTCGCCCTGGCCGTCGAGGGTAGGCTCGACCCGTCCTTCCGGCGCGCGCCAGAGCGGATCGGTGAGCGGCTCACCCCGCTCCCGGGCCTCGCGGATCTTGCGGTTGGCGCCGCCGATGTTGCGCACACCGAGGCTGGCCATCAAGCGATAGCGTCGCTCCATCTCGCCAACGCACCAGCGCAGGGCATTGGCCGCTTCCTTCATGTCGGTCACCACCGGCGCGAGCAGATGCGGGATGCCGTCATAGACAGAGAGCTCCAGCATCTTCGGGTCGATCATGATAGTGCGGACCTGCTCGGGACCATTCTTGTAGAGCAGGCTGATGATCATGGCGTTGATGCCCACCGACTTGCCCGAGCCGGTGGTGCCCGCGACCAGCAGGTGCGGCATCTTGGCAAGATCCACCACCTGGGTATAACCGCCGATGTCCTTGCCAATGGCCAGCGTCAGCGGCGATGCGGCCTTGTCGAAGGCCTCGGAGCGAATGATCTCCGACAGGGCGATCACCTGGCGGTGCTCGTTGGGGATCTCCAGCCCCACCACCGACTTGCCGGGAATGACCTCGACAACGCGGACCGCCGTGACCGACAGCGCACGGGCCAGGTCCTTGGCGAGATTGGTGATCTGGCTCACCTTGACGCCGGCCGCGGGCTTGAGCTCAAAGCGGGTGATCACCGGGCCGGGCTGCACGGCGACCACCTCCACCTCGACGCCGAAATCGCGCAGTTTGTGCTCGACCAGGCGGGACATGGCCTCCAGGGCCTCCGGCGTATAGCCGGGCTGCTCGGCCTTGGGCGCATCGAGCAGCGACACCGGCGGGCGCTCCCCGGGCGCCGGTGGTTTCTCGAAGAGCTGGATCTGCTGTTCCTGACGCGCCTTCTCGCTCGGTCGGGCCTCCTTCGCCGGCGGCGCGATGGCCGGTTTCTGCCGCTTGCGCGCCCGGCGGCTCTCTTCGCGCCGGGCCGCCTCACGTTCGCGACGCGCACGCCGGGCCATCACCCGATCGTGGACCCAGCCGCGCAGAAGCGCCAGGGACTTGCCCTGGGCGAGGATGAAATGCCCGAGCTGATCCATGAGCGCAATCCAGGAAAGCCCGGTAAACAGCGTCACGCCGGCGAGCAGCACCGCCAGCGCCAGCAGCGTGGCGCCGGTGAAACTGAATGCCTCCCTGATCTGGTCGCCGACGAGATTGCCCAGCACACCGCCGGAGCTCAACGGCACGGTCCCGGCCACCGGCTCCACGTGCAGCCTTGCCAGCGCCGCGCCGGCCAGCAGCGTCAGAACGAAGCCGAACACCCGCAGGCCGATCACGCCCCAGTGCACCTCGCCGTCGCGGCGCTGCCAGCGGTAGACCAGCGTGGCAAGCAGCCCGATCAACACCGGGAAGAGAAACGCCAGATAACCGAACAGGTAGAGACTCAGATCCGCCCAGTAGGCGCCCACGACGCCCCCGGCATTACTGAGCCCGGCCGCCGGACCGGAATGGCTCCAGCCCGGATCGGCGGGGTTGTAGGTAACCAGCGCCAGCATCAGGAACCCCGCCACCGCCATCAGCAGCAGCAGAGCCGCCTCTCGGAGCATTCGGCCGATCTGCTGGCTGATGGGGGTCACGGGCTGCCGGGCTGTTGTCTTGCCTGCCATGGCGCTGAGTGTACAGTAGGCGCCTGACCTTTAGCAGCGGGATGATCCCGGGCACTTCACGACGCCATCTGCGGTCTGTCGAGGCATGCAACTCAGAGCGATACCGGCAATACGCGAGATCGACCCCGGGCGCTGGAATGCGCTGCAGGGGGCCGACAACCCGTTCCTGCGCCATGAATTTCTCGATGCGCTGGAGCGCCATGGCGCCGTGTCCCGCGAGAACGGCTGGATTCCCTACCATCTGCTGCTCGAGGACGACGGAACCCTGGCGGCCGCCGCGCCCGCCTACATCAAGGGCAACTCCTGGGGCGAGTTCGTTTTCGACTTCGCCTGGGCCCACGCCTACGAGCGCAACGGCCTGGCGTACTATCCCAAGCTGGTCATCGCGGTTCCCTACAGCCCGGTCAACGGGCCACGCATGCTTCTGAACCCCGACTATCCCGCCGAGGGACTGCGCCATGCGCTCGCCGATGGCGCCCGGCAGATGGCCGACGCAATGGAAATCAGCTCGGTGCACTGGCTTTTCGCGCAAGAGGCCGACATGGCGGTGCTGGAAGAGGCGGATTATGCCCGCCGCGAGGGCTGCCAGTATCACTGGCGCAACGCCGGCTATGCCGACTTCGACAACTTCCTCGCCGGACTGAGTGCAAAGAAGCGCAAGAACATCCGCCGCGAACGCCGCCGGGTCACGGAACAGGGCCTGGTACTGCGGACCGTGCATGGCGACGAGGCCAGCCCGGCGCTGTGGGATGCCCTGCACGGGTTCTACCAGGACACCTTCCATGCCCACGGCAACCTGCCGGTCATCACGCGCGAGTGCTTCATCGAGCTTGGCGAGACGCTGGGCGACCGCGTCGTGCTGTTCGTGGCCGAAGAGGGTGGCGAGCCGGTCGCCGGCGCGATCTGCCTGCGCAGCGGGGATACCCTCTACGGGCGCTACTGGGGTGCCGCCAGGGACTACGACGGGCTGCACTTCGAGGCCTGCTACTACCAGGGCATTGACTACTGCATCCGGCATGGCCTGACACGCTTCGAGCCGGGTGCCCAGGGCGAACACAAGGTGGCGCGGGGCTTTTTGCCGGTGCTCACGCACTCGGCCCATTACCTGCGCGATGCGCAGTTCCGCGCCGCGGTGGACGACTTCCTCGAACGCGAGCGCCCGGCGGTGGCCCGTTATGCGCATGACCTCACCGTCGAGGGCCCGTACCGGCAGGAAGTCCTGGAGCAGCTCCCCCGTGACTGACGCCCTGCTGCCGATTCCCTGGCTGACGCCTGATGACGAGACCACGCCGCTGCCGGATCCCGAGACCGCCCTCGCGGAGCCCAACGGCCTGCTCGCCATCGGTGGGTCACTCTCACCCGGGCGACTCGAGGCTGCCTATCGAACCGGGGTTTTCCCGTGGTTCTCGCCGGGGGAGCCGATCCTCTGGTGGAGCCCGGATCCCCGCGCGATCATCTCGCCCTCCGGTTTTCATATCAGCCGATCGCTCCGCCGCGCGCTGCGCCGGGATGACTACCGGATCAGCCTGGATACCGCCTTCGACGCCGTGGTGGCGGCCTGCGCCGAGCCCCGTGCGGATCAGCTGGGCACATGGATCACCACGGACATGCAGGCCGCCTACAGTCGCCTTCACGTCGCAGGGCTTGCCCACTCCATCGAGGTCTGGCGGGGAGGCGCGGTCGTCGGCGGCCTCTACGGGGTATCGCTGGGGGGCGCCTTTTTCGGCGAATCCATGTTCAGTCGCACGCCGAATGGCAGCAAGATCGCCATGGCGTGGCTGATGCGGCAGATCGGCGCCTGGGGCTTCCATTTCCTCGACTGCCAGATGCCCACCGCTCACCTGCTCAGCATGGGTGCCGAACAGATCCCCCGCAAACGCTTCCTGCTGGCGCTGGCTGCCAGCCAGCGCCAGCCGACGCGGACCGGTCCCTGGCAACTGGACATCTCCCGCGATGCGGTCACCGGGGAGCGGGGCGATGACTGAGGCCCGCGGCATCCGGCGAATCCGGCTGTTCGGCACCGGCTATCGCCCGTGTCCGTACCTGCACGACCGGCCCTCGCAGTTCGATTTCGTCGACCCGCGCCTCTCGCCGGGCCCGGCCCTCTACGACGAACTACTCGCCCAGGGGTTTCGGCGTGGCGGGGAACACATCTATCGAACGGCCTGTCCCGGCTGCCATGCCTGCCAGAGTCTGCGCATTCCCGTGGCGCGGTTCCGGCCAAGGCGTCGGCATCGCCGGTGCCTGCGCGACAATGCGGATATCGAGCCAGTCAACGTCGGCTTCCGCTACCGGCCCGAGCATTTCGACCTCTACAACCGTTACGTGACCGCGCGTCACCCGGGCGGCGGTATGGACGAGGCCGACCCCGACCTGTACTGGCAATACCTGACCGCCAGCTGGTGTCCGACGGAATTCATCGAGTTGCGCCAGCGACCCGGTGGCGAGCTACTCGGCGTGGCGGTGACCGATGACACCGGCGGTGCCCTCTCGGCGGTGTATACCTTCTACGAGCCTGATGCCGTCCGGCGGGGTCTGGGCACCCTGGCCATTCTCCTGCAGATTGAGGAGGCCCGGCGGCGGCAGCGTGACTGGCTGTATCTTGGATACTGGATTGGCGGCTGCCCGGGCATGGACTACAAAACGGGCTTCCGGCCGCACGAGCGCCTGTCACCCGAGGGCTGGACCCCGAGCGATTAGCGCGCGGAGTTATTGGTGAACGCCCCGGGCTCCGGTAGAATCCCCGCTTTTACGGCCATAAGAGAGAGGCTGAATGGCGAAGGAAGAAAATATCCGGATGCAGGGCACCATCACCGAGGTGATGCCCAATACAATGTTCCGCGTCGAGCTGGAGAATGGTCACACCGTGACGGCCCACATCTCCGGCAAGATGCGCAAGCACTACATCCGCATCCTGCGTGGTGACAAGGTCACCGTGGAACTGACTCCCTACGACCTCAACAAGGGCCGAATCGTCTACCGTGCCCGCTGAGCCGGTCTATTCGACCGGCTCCGGCGTATCGATGTGAAAGGCCAGCGCTTCGCCGGTCTCGTCCAGACCCACCTGCACATGGCCACCGTTGGCGAGGCGCCCGAACAGCAGCTCGTCGGCCAGCGGCCGCTTGAGCTTGTCCTGGATGAGCCGTGCCATCGGCCGCGCCCCCATCTTCGGATCGTAACCCTGCTCGGCCAGCCAGGCCCTGGCCTCGTCGCTTACCTCGAGGGTCACGCGCTTCTCCGCCAGCTGATGGCGTAGCTCGCGGATGAATTTCTCCGCCACCCGCTGGATCACCTCGGCGGCCAGGCCGTTGAACTGAATGATGGCATCCAGTCGATTGCGGAATTCCGGCGTGAACTGCTTGCGGATCACCTCGAGCGCATCGCTGCTCTGATCCTGCGGGGTGAAGCCGATCGTCCTTCGGCTCTGCTCCTCCGCACCGGCGTTGGTCGTCATGACCAGAATCACATTGCGGAAGTCGGCATGCCGGCCGTTGTTGTCGGTCAGCGAGCCATGATCCATCACCTGCAGCAGCAGGTTGAAGACATCCGGATGCGCCTTCTCGATCTCGTCGAGGAGAACCACCGAATGGGGATGCTTGAGCACCTCCTCGGTGAGCAGTCCGCCCTGGTCGAAACCCACGTATCCCGGCGGCGCACCGATCAGTCGGGAGACGGTATGCCGCTCCATGTACTCGGACATGTCGAAGCGGATCAGGTTGATGCCCATGATCTCGGCGAGCTGCCGGGTCACTTCGGTCTTGCCGACGCCCGTCGGGCCGGCGAACAGGAAGCTGCCCACCGGCTTTTCGGTGTCGCGCAGGCCGGCCCGGGACATCTTGATGGTCGCCGCGAGCGTATCGATGGCTTCGTCCTGGCCATAGATCGCGCGCTTGAGATCCTTCTCCATGGTCTCGAGCAGCCGCATGTCCGAAGTGGACACGCGCTTGGGAGGGATGCGCGCCATCTTGGCGACGATGGTCTCCACATCGCCGACGCCAACCGTCTTCTTCTTGCGCGACGGCGGCAGCAGACGCAGATTGGCACCGGCCTCGTCGATGACATCGATGGCCTTGTCGGGCAGATGGCGGTCGGTGATGTACTTGGCCGCCAGCTCCGCTGCCGACTCCAGCGCCGGATGCGTGTAGCGCACCCCGTGGTGCGACTCGAACCGGTCCTTGAGCCCGCGCAGGATCTGCACGGTTTCATCCACCGTGGGCTCGGGTACATCGATTTTCTGGAAGCGCCGGGCCAGGGCCCGGTCCTTCTCGAACACCCCGCGGTACTCCTGGTAGGTGGTGGAGCCGATGCACTTCAGCTCACCGCTCGCCAGCATGGGCTTGAGCAGGTTGGAGGCATCCATGACGCCGCCGGAAGCCGAACCCGCACCGATGATCGTGTGAATCTCGTCAATGAAGAGAATCGCATGATCTTCCTTCTTCAGCTGGGCCAGCAGGCCCTTGAGACGCTTCTCGAAGTCGCCGCGGTATTTCGTGCCCGCCACCAGCGCGCCCAGATCGAGAGAGTAGATCGTGGCGTCCGAGAGCACCTCGGGGACGTCGCCATCCTCGATGAGCTTGGCGAGCCCCTCAGCGATCGCGGTCTTGCCAACGCCGGCCTCGCCGACATAGAGCGGGTTGTTCTTGCGCCGCCGGCAGAGAATCTGGATGGTGCGCTCGACCTCGTGCTTCCGGCCGATGAGCGGGTCGGTCCGACCCTGCCGGGCACGCGCGTTGAGATCCGTCGCGAAGCTCTCCAGCGGCTTGGCACTACCGCCCTCCTCGGCGGTGTCACCCTCCTCCTGCGAGGGATCAGGCTCGCTGCTTCCCTCCTCGCCGGAGACCTTGGAGATGCCATGGGAGAGGAAGTTCACCGCATCCAGCCGGGAGATATTCTGCTTGTGAAGGAAATAGACCGCCTGTGACTCCTGCTCGCTGAAGATAGCCACCACCACGTTGGCCCCGCTGACCTCTTTCTTGCCGGAGGACTGCACGTGCAGGATCGCGCGCTGCAGCACTCGCTGAAAGCCCAGTGTAGGCTGCGTCTCACGGTTGTCGTTGGGCGGCAGCAGCGGCGTGGTCTCGTCGAGAAACGCCTCCAGATCCTGACGAAGGGCATCAAGATCCGCACCGCAGGCGCGCAGAACCTCGAGTGCCGCCGGGTTGTCGGTCAACGCCAGCAGCAGATGCTCCACCGTGAGGAATTCATGTCGCTTGTCACGCGCCTCCTTGAAAGCGAGGTTCAACGTGAACTCGAGCTCTTTGCTTAGCATCAGCTTCTCACCTGAAATCCTGTTGGTTTGACCCGGGCCGTCCCGGGTCGGTTCCGGCTCATGCGGGCTCCATCGTGCACATGAGCGGGTGGTCGTTCTCGCGGGCATGGTCGTTGACCTGATCGACCTTGGTCTCCGCAATGTCGCGGCTGAATACGCCGCAGACCCCCTTGCCGCGGGTGTGGACATGGAGCATGACCTGCGTGGCCTGGTCCCGGTCCATCCGGAAAAACGTCTGCAACACCTCTACCACGAATTCCATGGGCGTGTAGTCGTCATTGAGGAGGACGACGCGATAGAGCGGCGGCTGCTTGACGCTCGGCTTCGCCTCTTCGACCGACAGATCGTCGTCGCGTTTCGGATCGTTCTCTTCACTCATCACCGCACGTCCCGGGGCCGGTATCAACAAGATGGGGATGCCTGCCCGATTCTAAAAGGTCGACGGGCAATCGCCAATGTTATCCTTCATTCCATGGATAGGGATTCACGCGTCATCGTTGGCCTCTCGGGCGGCGTCGACTCGGCGGTCGGCGCCTGGCTTCTGCGTGAGCAGGGCTACCGCGTCGAGGGCCTGTTCATGAAAAACTGGGAGGACGACGACACCGAGACTCACTGCTCGGCAGAGGCCGACTACGCCGATGCCCGTCAGGTCGCGGAGGTTCTGGGCATCCCGCTGCATCGGGCCAACTTCTCCGCCGCCTACCGCGAAGAAGTCTTCGAGCACTGCCTGCGGGAATTCCGGGCCGGGCGCACGCCCAATCCCGATATCCTCTGCAACCAGCGCATCAAGTTCCGCGCATTCCTCGACCATGCACGGCGCCTCGGTGCCGATCGAGTGGCCACCGGTCACTACGCCGCCATCGGCGGAGCGCCCGGAGCAAGAACGCTATCGCGCGCCGCCGATGCCAACAAGGACCAGACCTACTTTCTGTACACGCTCGATCAAGAACAGCTCGAGGCGGCCATCTTCCCGCTGGCCGGGCTCACAAAGCCGCAGGTACGGGCAATGGCCGACTCCGCGGGCTTCGCGAATTTCAACAAGGCCGACAGCACGGGAATCTGCTTCATCGGCGAACGCGACTTCCAGGCATTCCTGGCGCGCTACATTGATCGCCGCCCCGGTCCGATCGTGTCCGTCGAGGGGGATGAAGTCGGACGCCATGAGGGCCTTGCCTTCTACACCATCGGCCAGCGCCGCGGCCTCAATCTCGGCGGCCGGGCCGACCGCCCCGGGCTACCATGGTATGTCGCCGGGAAGGACATGACGGGCAATCGCCTGATAGTCGCCCAGGGCCTTGACCACCCCGCACTGATGAGCCACGGACTTCTGGCCGGTGACTGGCACTGGGTCGATGGTCGAGGGCCTGACCGGCCGGTTCGCTGCACCGCCCGACTACGCCACCGGCAGCCGGATCAGCCGGGCCGGCTCGCCCCCTGCGCGGATGGGCGTCGGGAGCTGATATTCGACGACCCGCAGCGTGCCGTGGCGCCGGGCCAGTCCGTGGTGATCTACGACGGCGAGCGCTGTCTCGGTGGCGGGATCATCGACGAGCGCCTGCCGGTGGAACGGAGCCTGGTCAGTGGCGCAGCCTGAACAAGAACGGGCGCTGGCGCTGGGGGCCGTATTCCAGGCGCTGGGCGAGGTCCGGAGCATCGCCGAACACGGCCGCAATGACCGCAATCGCACGGAGACCTGCATCACCGGACTACTGGGCGATTACCAGGGCTCGGTCGAGAAACTCTACGGCGACCCCGGGGCACTGGATCCGGGCCTGCGCGATGTGATCGGGCACCTGACCCAGCCGGCCGCCATGCACCTGACCCGCTACCTGATCAGTGTCATGCAGCTCGAAAGACGGCTGCGCCGCGACATGCAGCGCCTGCAGGATCTGGCGCGGGGGCTCGATCGCGCCCGCGCCCAGGCGGATTATTTCGGCGAACTCATGCATGACAGCGTCATCCACAACCTCGCCGATCTCTACAGTGAGCACATCAGCCCGCTACGGCCGCGGATCCTGGTGCAGGGCCATGCGGTCTACCTGCAGGATGCCCGTAATGCGGCATTGATTCGCAGCCTTCTGCTGGCGGCCATCCGCGCCGCCGGCCTGTGGCAGCTCAATGGCGGTGGCCGGTTGCGACTTGTCCTCGGGCGGCGGAGGGTGATCGAATCGGCTCAGGCGGCGCTCGCAGAGACGTGACGCGGTTGATGCAGGGCAACTCGGGGCATCCCATTGCGGCGCTGCATCATGTAGAATTCGGGCCGCGAAACCGGGTGAAAAGCCCACTAAAACAGAGGTGCCTTGCGCGCACGACGATTTCGGGAGGAAGTCATGAGTAACAGTTACGGTGCCCGCGGAACGCTGGACGTGAAGGGCAAGCAATACGAGATCTACCGACTCGATGCGCTCAAGGATCGCCATGACGTCGACCGTCTGCCCTTCTCGCTGAAGGTGCTGCTGGAGAACCTCCTGCGCAAGGAAGACGGCCGCAACGTGACCGGCGAGCAGATTGAAGCGCTCTGCAACTGGGATCCCAAGGGGGGACCGGGCGAGCAGATCTCCTTCATGCCTGCCCGCGTCGTCCTGCAGGACTTCACCGGCGTCCCGGCGGTGGTCGATCTGGCCGCGATGCGCGACGCGATGAAACAGCTCGGCGGCGACCCCAACCTGATCAACCCGCTGGAGCCGGCCGACCTGGTCATCGACCACTCGGTGATGGTCGATCACTTCGGCACTGCCAATGCCCTCGATCTCAACACCAAGATCGAGTTCAAGCGCAACGAGGAGCGCTACAAGTTCCTGCGCTGGGGCCAGAAGGCCTTCTCGAACTTCCGTGTCGTCCCGCCGGGGACGGGCATCGTCCACCAGGTCAACCTGGAGTACCTCTCGAAGGCGGTATTCACCAAGGAAACCGAGAACGGCACACTGGCCTATCCGG
This sequence comes from uncultured Ectothiorhodospiraceae bacterium, assembly GCA_913056385.1. Taxonomy (GTDB): domain Bacteria; phylum Pseudomonadota; class Gammaproteobacteria; order Nitrococcales; family Nitrococcaceae; genus Spiribacter. The sequence continues at coordinate 139,336 of CAJXND010000001.1, read as the reverse complement.
ACACACTGGTCGGCACCGACTCCCACACGACCATGGTCAACGGACTGGGCGTGCTCGGCTGGGGCGTCGGCGGCATCGAGGCGGAGGCCGCCATGCTCGGTCAGCCCATCACGATGCTCGTGCCGGAGGTCATCGGCTTCAAGTTGAACGGCGAGCTGCGCGAGGGCGCGACCGCCACCGACCTGGTGCTGACCGTGACCGAGATGCTGCGCAAGAAGGGTGTGGTCGGCAAGTTCGTCGAGTTCTTCGGCGACGGTCTCGACAACCTGCCACTGGCGGATCGGGCCACCATCGGCAACATGGCGCCGGAGTATGGCGCCACCTGCGGCATCTTCCCGATCGATGCCGAGACCATCGAGTACCTGCGTGTCTCCGGTCGTGACGAGGAGACCATTGCGCTGGTCGAGGCCTATGCCCGCGAGCAGGGCATGTGGCGCGAGACGGGCTCCCGGCATGCCGAGTACACCGATGTGGTGGAGCTGGACCTGGCCGGCGTGGTGCCCAGCATTGCCGGTCCCAAACGCCCCCAGGACCGTATCGCCCTCACCGACGCCAAGCCGGCATTTCTCAACTACCTGGAAGAGGAACTCACGGCCCGCGGCACCATGCCGGATGCGGACGAGGCCCGCTTCGAGGGTGAAGGCGGCGATACCGCCCCGGGCAACCAGTTCTGGCACGAAGCCGGCGCCGTGAACGTCAAACTCGACGGCAAGGAATTCATGCTCAACCACGGCGATGTCGTCATCGCCGCCATCACCTCGTGCACCAACACCTCCAACCCGGCCGTTCTGGTGGCCGCCGGTCTGGTGGCCAAGAAGGCGCATGAGCTTGGACTGACCACCAAACCCTGGGTGAAGACCTCCTTCGCACCGGGCTCGCAGGTTGTGCCGGCCTACCTCGGCGATGCGGGTCTGATGGAGCCGCTGGAAGCCCTGGGCTTCAACGTGGTGGGATTCGGCTGCACGACCTGCATCGGTAACTCCGGGCCGTTGCCGGACGAGATCACCGACGCCATCCGCGAGGGTGACCTCATGGTCTCCGGCGTACTCTCCGGCAACCGCAACTTCGAAGGCCGTATCCATCCGGACGTCCCCGCCAACTACCTGGCCTCGCCGCCGCTGGTGGTCGCCTATGCGCTGGCCGGGAGCGTCGCGAAGGATATCTCCCGAGATCCCATCGGCGAGGACCGCAATGGCGAGCCGGTCTATCTGAAGGACATCTGGCCCAGCCAGAAGGAGATCGCCGACATCATCGAGGATCACATCAACTCGAAGATGTACCGCGAGCAGTACTCCAATGTCTTCGAGGGCTCCACGACCTGGCGCGAGCTGCCGGCACCGGAGGGCGAGATCTACGAGTGGCCGGATTCGACCTATGTTCGTAACCCGCCCTACTTCGAGGGCATGGACCTGGAGCCGGGCGATATCTCGGAGATCAAGCAGGCGCGCTGCCTGGTCAAGGTGGGTGATTCCATCACCACTGACCACATCTCGCCAGCCGGCGCAATCAAGGCCGACAGCCCGGCAGGCAAGTACCTGCAGTCGCTCGGCATCCTGCCGCAGGACTTCAACAGCTACGGCTCGCGGCGCGGCAATCATGAGGTCATGATGCGCGGCACCTTTGCCAACGTGCGGCTCAAGAACGAGCTTGCACCGGGCACCCAGGGCAGCTGGACCACCTACTTCCCGACGGGCGAGCAGACTTCCATCTACGACGCGGCCATGCGCTACAAGGAGGAGTCGACGCCGCTGGTGGTTCTGGCCGGCAAGGAGTACGGCACCGGCTCGAGCCGTGACTGGGCCGCCAAGGGCACCGCACTGCTGGGCGTGCGCATGGTCATTGCCGAGAGCTATGAGCGCATCCACCGCTCCAATCTGGTGGGCTTCGGCGTGGTACCGCTGCAGTTCGCCGAGGGCGACAGCGCCGAGAGCCTCGGGCTGACCGGCGAGGAGACGTTCAGCATCGGCAGCCTGGATTCGGAGCCCTCTTCGGTCACTGTGCGTGCTGTCACGCCGGATGGCGAGGTCAAGAGCTTCGAGGCGCGGGTGCGGATCGACACCCCGACGGAGTGGGAATACTTCCGCAACGGCGGCATTCTGCACTACGTGCTGCGCGGCCTCGCCCAGCGATCACAGGCGGCCTGAGCCGATCATCGCGGGGCGGCGCCCTCTGCCGCGTCGCGAGTTCTGGACGAAAAAAGCCCGGCCACATGGCCGGGCTTTTTCATGGGCGCCGGACGCATCCGGCGACCGTGAAGCGGCGGTTATCCGCCCTGCGCCGCCTTGAGCGCCCGACGATGGGCGTGCAGCAGCGGTTCGGTATAGCCGCTGGGCTGCTCGCGGCCCTTGAACACCAGATCACAGGCCGCCTCGAAAGCGATGCCGTCGAAACCGGGCGCCATCGGTGTATACGTGGGGTCGTCCGCGTTCTGCCGATCCACGACGGCGGCCATGCGCTTCATGGCATCCACCACCTGCGCCTCGCTCACGATCCCATGGTATAGCCAGTTGGCGATATGCTGACTGGAGATCCGCAGCGTGGCGCGGTCCTCCATCAGGCCGATATCGTTGATGTCCGGCACCTTCGAGCAACCGATGCCCTGATCGATCCAGCGAACCACGTAACCAAGGATGCCCTGGCAATTGTTCTCCAGCTCCTCGCGGATTTCGGTCTCCGTCCAGTCCGTATCCTCGGCCACCGGAATGGTCAGCAGATCTTCCATGCTTGCCCGCGACTGCCCGGCGAGCGCCGCCTGCCGTTCGCGCACGTCCACCTGATGGTAGTGGGTGGCATGCAGGGTGGCCGCAGTGGGTGACGGCACCCAGGCGCAGTTGGCGCCGGCGCGCGGATGCCCGATCTTCACCTCGACCATGTCCGCCATCCGATCGGGCATGGGCCACATGCCCTTGCCGATCTGTGCATGCCCCGGGAGTCCGCAGGCAAGCCCGTTGTCCACATTCCAGTCCTCGTAGGCGTTGAGCCAGCGCGACTGCTTCATGGCCGCCTTCCGGATCATCGGGCCGGCTTCCATGCTGGTGTGGATTTCATCGCCGGTACGATCGAGGAAGCCGGTATTGATGAAAATAAGCCGCTCCCGCGCTTCGCGAATGCAGGCCTTGAGGTTGAGCGTGGTGCGGCGCTCTTCGTCCATCACCCCGACCTTGAGCGTATTCTCCGGCAGGCCGAGGATCTGCTCGACCCGGGCGAACAGCTCGACCGTCAGCGCCACTTCCTCGGGGCCATGCATCTTCGGCTTGACGATGTAGACACTGCCCGTGCGACTGTTCCCTCCATCGCGCTGGAGATCGTGCATTGCGATGAGCGAGGTGCAGAGCGCATCGAGAAAACCCTCGGGAATCTCGTTGCCCTCGGCATCCAGGACCGCCGGCGTTGTCATCAGATGGCCGACGTTGCGCACCAGCATCAGGCTTCGGCCCTGCAGCGTCAGCGGCTGACCGTCGGCACCGGTGTAATGGCGATCGGGGTTGAGGGTGCGAACCACCTCCCGCCCCTGCTTGTAGAAGCGCTCCTCCAGATCACCGCGCATCAGGCCCAGCCAGTTGGCGTAGACGAGGGTCTTGTCCTCGCCATCCACCGCGGCCACCGAATCCTCACAGTCCTGAATGGCGGTCAGCGCCGACTCCATGATCACGTCACGCACACCCGCCGGATGGTGCCTGCCGATGGGATCCTCGGCGTCGATGCTGATCTCTGCATGCAGCCCATGGCGACGGAGCAGAATGCCTGATGGCGCGGCGGCGTCACCGGAGAAACCCGCGAACTGATCGTTGTCGGCGAGCCCTGTCTCTCCGCCATCGGCGAGGGTCACACGGAGCGTGTAGACCGGGTCACCCGGCTCCACCCGATAGGCACTGACATCGGCATGCGATCCGGCCGCCAGCGGAAAGCTGGCATCCAGAAACGCGGCAGCCCAGGCCACGACATGCCGGGCACGCTCGGCGTTGAACTGCGGCCCGCGCGCCAGCCCCTCGGTCTCGGGGATGACGTCCGTGCCGTAGAGTGCGTCGTAGAGGCTGCCCCAGCGGGCATTCGCGGCGTTGAGGGCATACCGCGCGTTATTGACCGGGACCACCAGCTGCGGGCCGGCCACTTCGGCAATCTCGGCATCGACATTGGCCGTAGAGACCTGTAAATCCTCCGCTTCCGGCTGGAGATAGCCGATTTCCTCGAGGTAGGTCCGGTAGGCGGGATCGGTATGCCGGCCCGGATTGTCGCGATGCCACTGATCGATCTGCGTCTGCAGCGTCTCGCGGCGCTCTAGCAGTGCCCGGTTCCGCGGCCCCAGTTCGGCGACGATGCCCGCCAGGCCCTGCCAGAAGGCCTTCTCGTCCACTCCGGTACCCGCAATGGCTTCCCTGCCGATCAGCTCATGGAGTGGCTTCGCCACCTGCAACCCTGCCACCTGCACGCGCTCCGTCATTGCCTCATCCTCGTCACGATGTTTGTGAAATGCGTTCTTTAATTCCGGCCCGCTAAAATAAACCAGCGAGCCCCCTTCTTAAAGGCGAGGCGGCGGCATGGCTGGTATCATCGGCGCTTTATCTCGGAGCGGACGCCATGAGCGATCAACACTTCGACACCCTTGTGCTCGGCAGCGGACCGGCGGGCGAAGGCGCCGCCATGAAACTGGCCAAGGGCGGTCAGCGCGTCGCCATGATCGAGCGCCATCGCGAGGTGGGCGGCGGCTGCACCCACTGGGGAACGATTCCCTCCAAGGCGCTTCGTCACAACGTCCGACGGCTGATGGAGTACAACAGCTCTCCGCTCTTCCGTGAGGCCGGCGAGCCGAGGCACCTCTCCTTCCCGACCATGCTGCGCCATGCCCGTCAGGTCATTGAGCAGCAGGTGGGGCTGCGCAGCCGCTTCTACCTCAGAAACGACGTCCCTGTCCTGCAGGGTAAGGCCCGCTTCCTGGATGCCCACACCCTCGAGCTCACCGGCCCGGACGGGCGCGCCAGTCGGCTCAGCGCCGGGCATTTCCTGATCGCCACCGGCTCCCGGCCCTATCGCCCGGCCGACGTCGACTTCGATCATGACCGCATCCGCGACAGTGACCAGATCCTGGAGCTGGATCACACGCCGCGCAGCGTCATCATCTACGGCGCCGGTGTCATCGGGAGCGAATACGCATCGATCTTCCGCGGGCTCGGGGTCAAGGTGGATCTGATCAACACCCGCGACCGAATGCTTGCGTTCCTCGATGACGAAATCTCCGACGCCATCTCCTATCACCTGCGCGAGCATGGTGTGCTGATCCGGCACCGCGAGGAGTACGAGCGCATCCAGGCCGACGACGAGGGCGTGACGCTGGCACTCAAGTCGGGCAAACGCCTGCGTGGTGATCTGCTGCTCTGGGCCAATGGCCGCACTGGCAACACCGATGGCATGGGCCTCGAGGCCCTCGACATCGTGCCCAACAGCCGGGGGCAGATCGATGTCAACGAGGACTTCCAGACGACTCGGCCGCACATCTATGCGGTGGGCGACGTGATCGGCTACCCCAGCCTGGCCAGCGCCGCCTACGACCAGGGACGCTATGCCGCCACGCACATGCTCGAGGGCGATTGCGACTACCGCCTGGCGCACGATGTGCCGACCGGTATCTACACGATCCCCGAGATCAGCTCCGTCGGCCGGACCGAGCGGGAGCTCACCGACGACCGGGTGCCCTATGAGGTGGGCCACGCCTTTTTCAAGGACCTGGCGCGGGCCCAGATCTCCGGGCAGACGGTGGGTATGCTGAAGATCCTCTTTCATGCCGAGACCCTCGAGCTGCTCGGCATCCACTGCTTCGGCGACCAGGCCGCGGAAATCGTCCATATCGGCCAGGCCATCATGGCTCAGCCGGCGCCGGGTAATACGCTGCGTTATTTCATGAACACCACATTCAATTACCCGACCATGGCGGAGGGCTACCGGGTGGCGGCGCTCAACGGCTACAACCGGGTGAGCTGAGCGACACGCATGGCCCGGGAACGCATCGATCTGCCGGAAACCCTGCCATACCGCCACTCGCTGATCATCCGGGTCACCGACATCAACCACGGCGGGCACATGGGCAATGAACGCGTCCTGATTTACTGCCAGGAGGCGCGCGCTGCATGGCTGGCATCGCTCGGTCTGGGCGAGGGTGATGTGGGCGGCGTGGGGCTGGTGGTGGCGGATGCCGCCATCCGGTTCCGGGCGGAGGGCTTTGCGGGAGACTGCCTGGATATCGACATCGGTGCCGCGGCATTCCATCGACGGGGCTGCGACTTCTTCTACCGGTTGACCCGGCGGGCCGATTGCCGGGAAGTCGCCCGCGCCCGAACAGGCATCATCTGCTTCGACTACCAGCGCCGCCGACCCGCCAATGCGCCGCCGCGGTTCCGCGAGCAACTGAGCGACTGACGCGCGGCCGTAATGCGCCGGCAATCATCCTGGTCTACCCTCTGAGGGGAGTCAGAAGGATAAAGCGCGATGGAAGCCGACGATCTCAACCAGCCCGCCCTGTATCTCAACCGCCAGCTCAGCCTGCTGGAGTTCAATCGCCGGGTACTGGCCCAGGCGGCCGATACGACCAACCCCCTGCTGGAGCGGTTGAAGTTTCTCTGCATCGCCAGCTCCAACATGGATGAGTTCTTCGAGATCCGTGTGGCCGGTCTGCGGCAGGCCCGGGAGATGGGCGTCGGTCAGAGCGGCCCGGATAATCGCACGCCGCAGCAGGTACTGCGGGAGATCAGCGAGCGGGCCCATGCCATCGTCGAGGAACAGTACCGCCTGCTCAACGACGAGGTCACACCGGCGCTCGCCAAGGCCGGTATCCGCTTCCTGCGTCGCAACGAATGGACTGCGGATCAGCAGAGCTGGATCCGGGGCTATTTCGAGACCGAACTCCTTCCCATCCTGAGTCCCCTCGGCCTGGACCCGGCCCATCCGTTCCCGCAGGTGCTCAACAAGAGCCTGAACTTCATCGTCTCGCTGGAGGGCAAGGATGCCTTCGGCCGCAGCAGTGGCATGGCCGTGGTGCAGGCCCCCCGGGCCCTGCCCCGAATCATCCAGCTGCCCGCGGAACTGGATGGCAGCGCCCCCTACGACTTCGTCTTCCTGTCGTCGATCATTCATGCCCATGTCACCGACCTGTTTCCGGGGATGAACGCCACCGGCTGCTACCAGTTCCGGGTCACGCGCAACTCCGACCTCTACGTTGACGAGGAAGAAGTGGACGACCTGCTGCGGGCGGTGGAGGGCGAGTTGCCCTCGCGACGCTACGGCGACGCGGTCCGGCTCGAGGTGGCGGCCAACTGCCCCGAACACATGGCGAGCTTCCTGCTCGAGGAATTCGAGCTCGAGCCGGAGGCCCTCTACCAGGTCAATGGACCGGTCAACCTGAACCGGCTGCTGGCGGTCTGCGACCTGGTCGACCGACCGGACCTGAAGTACCCGGGATTCACCCCCGGACTGCCCACCGAGCTCAGCCATGGCGGCGATATCTTCAAGGTCATGCGTCGGCGTGACGTCCTGCTGCATCACCCGTTCGAGTCGTTCGCCCCGGTGGTGGAGCTGCTGCGCCAGGCGGCCCAGGATCCGGACGTACTGGCCGTCAAGCAGACCCTGTACCGGACCGGCCCCGACTCGGCGGTTGTGGATCACCTGGTGGCCGCGGCGCGCGCCGGCAAGGAGGTCACCGTTGTCGTGGAACTGCGCGCCCGCTTTGACGAGGCGGCCAACATCGGCCTGGCCAACCGGCTGCAGGAAGCCGGTGCCCATGTCGTCTATGGCGTGGTGGGCCACAAGACCCATGCCAAGATGATGCTCGTGGTGCGACGCGAGGGCCGTCGCCTTCGCCACTACGTACATCTCGGCACGGGCAACTACCACTCGCGCACCGCCCGGCTCTATACCGACTATGGCCTGCTTACCGCCAACAGCGCCATCGGCGAGGATATCCATCGGGTTTTCCTGCAGCTGACCAGCCTGGGCAAGGTCTCGGCGCTGAGCCATCTGCTGGAATCACCCTTTACGCTGCATCCCGGCGTCATCGAGAAGATCACTCGTGAACGGACCCACGCCGAGGCAGGCCGCAGCGGGCGGATCATCATCAAGGTCAACTCGCTGGTGGAACCCAAGGTGATCCGCGCGCTCTACGCCGCCTCGCAGGCCGGTGTGCAGATCGACCTGATCGTGCGTGGCATGTGCTGCCTGCGGCCGGGCGTGGCCGGCGTGAGCGACAATATCCGGGTGCGCTCCATCATCGGCCGATTCCTGGAGCACACCCGGGTGTTCTACTTCGCCAACGACGGCGACCCGGAGCTTTTCTGCAGTTCCGCGGACTGGATGGAACGTAACTTCTTCCGGCGGGTGGAAACCGCTTTTCCGTTACTGGACAGCGAATTGCGTGATCGGGTCATCGCGGATCTGCAGACCTATCTCGCCGACAATACCCAGGCCTGGATTCTGGATGCCGACGGCGAGTACCGCCGCCTTGTACCGGGGGACGCCGAAGCGCCGGTCAGCGCCCAGACGGCCCTGCTGGAAGGCTATGGCGAGGGCATCTGATCACGACCGCTCGACCTGCAGGCGAAGGCCGGCTCCGTCCAGATAGGCGGCCTCCTCGCCCAGGTCCGCTTCCACCAGTGCATGGTCGTCGAGCCAGCGCGCCGGGAACACGAGGGTGAGCTTGCGGCCGGAGGCGTGCAGGTCAACCGCCGGCAGCGGCTCGTCGCTGCGGGCACGGTGCAGCCCCACGGCAATGCGCAGGAGCACGGCGAGCCGCATGGCCGGTTTCTGCCAGTCCTCCGGAAGATCACGGAAGACACCACGGGGGAATTTGCGCCGGTGGGCCCGGACCAGCGTCGCCAGCACCCGCTGCTCTTCGCGGGAGAAGCCCGCCAGATCGCTGTGACGGACGATGTATTCGCCGTGCTTGTGGTACTGGCTGTGAGAGATGTCCAGACCGATCTCGTGCACCTGCGCCGCCCAGCCCAGCATGTCCCGGGCCGTGTCCCCGTCCAGTGACCAGTCCCTGGCCACCTCGGCACGCAGGTACTCCGCAAGGGTGGCCACGCGACGTGCCTGATCGGCGTCGGCGTGATAGCGCCGCGCCATGGCGAGGATGCTGGCACTGCGCACATCCTCGTGACGGATGCGGCCGATCAGATCAAACAGCAGCCCCTCACGCAGGGCACCGTCCGCGGCCTCCATGCGGGTCAGGCCGAGCTGGCGAAAGGCGCCCATGAGCACGGCGAACCCGCCGGGCAGGACGTCCGCGCGATCCGCGTTGACGCCATCCAGCTTGAGACGGTCCACATGCCCCGCCTTGACCAGGGCCCGACGCAGGCGATCAAGACCGGCCGGATCGATGCCGTTATCCGTCCAGCCATTGGTCCGCAGGCATCGTTCGATGGCCCGGATGGTGCCGGATGCGCCGATGGCGCGGTCCCAGCCCAGACGTCGGTAACGGTCGGCGATCGGTTCGAGCTCACGACGGGCGGCGATTTCAGCCTTGCGAAGGCGCTCTTCGGTGATTGCACCATCGGGGAAATGCCGACGGGTGGCGCTCACGCAACCCATATGCAGGCTTTCCATCTCGCGCGGGATGAAATGCTCGCCAATGATGAACTCGGTACTGCCACCGCCGATATCCATGACCAGCCGACGGTCCTCGTCATCGGCGATGCTGTGGGCCACCCCCAGGTAGATGAGGCGCGCTTCCTCGTAACCCGAGACGATCTGGATGGGATGACCCAGGGCGGTTTCGGCCTCCCGGAGGAAGCCACGGGCATTGCGGGACTGCCGCAGCGTATTGGTCCCCACCGCGCGTACCGAACCCGCCGGCAATTCCCGGACACGCTGTCCGAAACGCTCAAGGCAGCCCAGAGCCCGCGCCCGGGCCTCTCTGGAAAGCCGCTTGTCGGCATCGAGACCGGCGGCGAGGCGAACCGACTCGCGCAGCTTGTCGACCATCCTGAGCCCGTTGTCCTCGGGTCGGGCGATAATCATGTGGAAACTGTTCGACCCCAGGTCAACGGCCGCCACCTCCGCCGCCTCGATCGCGGGTGCACCCCTGCCGGCTTCCTTGCTGCCCATCGGCTCCCCCTCCTCAGGTCTCGGTCGACTCGCTGTCAGCGCGTGCCCGCTCGATGACCTGCCAGATATCCTGATCCGATTCCAGTACCGGGCTGATACCCATGGCGCACCACATCCGCTGGCGTGCCGGCAACTGCGGGAACCGCTGACCCTGGATGCATTCGGTGAGTCGCCCGCCGAGCTGACGAGCGTCCTCCACCGGCGTATCCGGCAGAACGATGAGGAATTCCTCGCCGCCGTAACGTCCGAGACCATCGATGTCGCGGACACAGCGGCGGAGGCGCCGGGCCACCTCACGCAGGATTTCGTCACCGGTGCGATGGCCGAACTCCCGGTTGATGCGCTTGAACTGCCGCAGATCGAGCAGCAGCACCGAGAGGGGCTGTCCCAGCCGCTCGGCGCGTTGCCTCTCCTGGTCAAGGAAGGCAATGATGGCGCTGCGGTTACTGATGCCGGTGAGGGGATCGAGCACCCGCAGGTCATGCACCTCCTCGCGGGCACGCTGCAGGTCGATCTGGCGTTCCCGCAGCAGTCGACGCAAGCGGCTGATATGGCTGGCAAAGAACCCACCGCATGGCACCAGCGTGCTGAGCGCCACCAGGTGAAGCAACTCGACCTGGGCGTTGAAGTCGTCCGGGCGTTGCTGCCAAACCGCACCCACGGCGATGGCATAGCAGATCAGTGCAAAGCCGCCGAGGGCGGTGAACTGGCGGGCATTGAGTCGCAGCACCCCGAACATCAGCAGCACCAGGAACAGCAGCAGCAGCCCCCCGCGGCCGCCATCGAGCAGATACATGGTCAGCCCCATGATCAGGCAGACCAGGAACATCTGAACGCCGGTGAGGCTGGGATCGCCGAAACGCTCGTTGCGACCGCTGCGCAACAGCGCGTAAAGCCCCGCATTGACCAGCAGGATCACCAGGCTCAGGAGCTGCCATTCCCGGATCGATAACAGCCCCTGTCGGACATACAGCCCCATCAGCGCCACGGTGAGCGCATAGACGGTGGCCGCCAGAAGGAAACGACGGACGCGCAGCGACTGGCGCGGGTCTTCGGTGGGCAGCAACGGCCCCAGCGAGGCGTTCACTGATCGGACTCCATCTCGGAGAGCTGGATATCGAGTGCCTTCACGGATATCCAGATCTCGCGCACCGAGAGGGCCAGCGACAGCATCATGAGCACGAGGCTGGCCCCGAAAAGCCAGCGGGCCGTGACGACCATTCCACCGAAGATCAGAAACATGCTTGCCACGCAGAACAGGAGGCTGGCGGCGCCGCTCGCCTGCATGTACTGGATCAGGTGGACGCGACGACGAAGATTATCGATCTGCGGCAGCAGGCTGTGGCGCTGGGTGCTCGAATACTGGGCCTGCAGGTCCCGGATAAGGGAAGCAAGAGCGAGAAAGCGGTTGGTATAGGCAAGCAGGAGCAGGGAGACCGCCGGGAACAGCAGCGATGGTGTCCCCAGCGTCAGATCCATACCCCCGATGCCCCCTGCCCGGCCGTTCAGCGGGTCATCTGGCCCGAACCGGAGCGACCGCGGCCGGCCATCTCCGAGCGCAGTGTCTCGAAACGGTCGATCATCTCCGGTACGTCGGCATTCTGCTCGGTCATGGCGCTGACGAGGTCATCCTGCAGCTCGAGCTGGGAATTCTTGATCCGTTCATCCTGCATGGCGGCCCGACGCGCATCGAGGAGTGCCTCGCGGGTACTCTGGTACTCCTCCATGAGACCTGCACGCTGTTCCTCGGCCACCTCGCCGCCGCGCAGGTCGCGGGCAATGTCCTGCAGGCGCTTGACGTCCTCGCGCGGGTCAACACCCTCGTCGCGCATGCGCGACATCATCTGATCCTGGAGAACCTGCTGACGCTCCTGCAGTCCCGGGTTCTCCTCCATGGCCTGCTGGCGGATGGCGCTGAGCGTCTGCTGCAGTTGCTGCAACTCCTGCTGCTCTGCGGCTGCCTGCCCCCCGGAATTCTGCGCCTGCACGCCACCGGAAAGTGCGGCGACGCAGACCAGCGCCGTGAAGATGCGCATCGCCTGACCGCGCAGGTTACCTTTCAACATTCCTGACTCCATCCGCTAGGGGCTTGATTTGACGAATGGGCACGGTACCAGCCCGGCAAGGTTGCGTGTCAACAATACCGGATGCGACGGCTTGGTTATACTGGCCTGATGGACATGATTGACCGCCTGCCATTGTTCTCGCGGACGTACGACCATGCGCGCTACGCCTACAGCTCGCGGGTCGTTTTCCTCGAGCAATGGCCGAGGGCGCTGACGCCACCGGCCGAACCCGCGGCGCCCTGGAGCCCCGGGCCCGATGATTACCTCGACGCCTATCACCGCGTGGGCAACCCCTGGCTGTGGTACGGCCGACTGGCCATCGGGGAGGCCCGCATCGCCGCCGACCTCGCGGATCCTGCACGGCATTGCTGGCGGATTGATGCCAATGGCGAATTGGCCGGCTTCTGTGAACTGGTGTATCGCAATCCGCTCGACGCGGAAATCCTGCACTTTGGCCTGACACCCGGCGCCCGGGGCCGGGGGCTGGGGGGACGGCTGATGCGTACCGCCCTCGCCGGTGCCCTGTCGATGGGAGCCGGACGCATCTGGTTGCATACCTGCAGCGAGGATTCGGCGGAGGCGGTGGGCTTCTACCAGCACGCCGGATTCCGGATCTTCGGGACACGTCTCGAATGGGTCACCGACCCGCGATATCGCGGGCTCCTGCCCGCGGCGACCGGAGAGGGAGTCCGACTGCCCTGGTCCGGCGAGGCGGCGGCCGCGCTCAGCCGGGCTGCAGATGCCGATTGAGGCGCCGCTCGACCAGGCGGAAGCCACCGAGGATGAGAAAGGCCAGCACGACGTAGAGCAGACCGGCGGCGAGGAACAGCTCCACAGGGGTATACGTCCGCGCGATAATGGTCCTCGCCACCCCCGTGAGATCCATCAGGGTAATCGTGCTGGCAAGCGCACTGCCCTTGAGCATAAGGATGACCTCGTTGCTGTACGCCGGCAGGGCAATGCGAAACGCCCGGGGCAACCGGATACGCCGCCAGATCAGCGCCGGGCTCATGCCGACCGTCTCCGCCGCCTCGACCTCGCCACGCGGCACCGACTGGATGGCACCCCGGAGGATTTCCGCCGTGTAGGCGGAGGTGTTCAGGGTAAAGGCGATGATGGCGCACCAGTACGCCTCGCGAAGATAGGGCCAGAGCACCGAGTCACGGACCGCCTCGAACTGGCCCAGCCCGTAGTAGACCAGATAGATCTGCACCAGCAGCGGAGTCCCGCGGAAGAAGTAGATGTGCGCCAGCGGCAGCGCCCGCAACCAGGGACGCGGAGACACCCTTGCCATGGCCATGGGCACCGCCAGCAGCACCCCGAGGATCCCCGAGATCACCACCAGCTCCAGGGTGATCAGGGCACCCTCGGCCAGTGCCGGAAAGCTGTCGATCATGACCTGCCAGTTCATCCGCTGAGCGTCCTCATGCCGTGCGTGGTGCGACGCTCGAGCCAGTGAATGCCCAGGGTCGCCACCGCTGTGAGACCCAGATAGATGAAGGCGGCCGCCAGGTAAAACGTGAAGGGCTGCTTGCTGTAACCCACGGCGATGGCGGTTTCGCGCATAAGGTCCTCAAGACCGATCACCGAGACGAGGGCAGTATCCTTGAGCAGGGCGAGGAAGATATTGCCGCTGGCCGGCAACGCCACCCGCCAGACCTGCGGCAGAACGATGCGACGGAAGATCCGCAGGCGCCCCATGCCCAGCGCCATGCCCGCCTCGGTATGCCCTCTGGGAATGGTGGCCAGCGCACCCCGGAACACCTCGGTCATGTAGGCCCCATAGTTGAACGCCAGTGCGATGACACCGGCGACAAACGGCGAGAGCTCGATGTATTGGGTGTAACCGAAGGCCGAGGCGACCTGGTTGATGACCATGGCCGCCCCGAAATAGACCAGCAGGATCACCAGCAGCTCGGGCAGGCCCCGTACCATGCCGGTATAGGCCGTCCCGAGCCAGCGCAGTGGGGTCAGCCCCGAGGTCTTGGCGCTGGCCCCGAGCAGACCCAGGACCACGGCGCAGGCCATGCTGGCCAGCGCCAGCTGCACCGTGATCCAGGTGCCCGAGGCGAGCTGCGCGCCAAATCCCTGGAGATCCATGCGCAGCCGCCCGCCTGATCAGTAGATGTCGAAGGGGAAGTAGTTGCCGTTGATGGCCTGATAGGTCCCGTCGGCACGGATGGCCTCGATGGCCTCGCTGAAGCGCTCGGCCAGGACCTGGTCGTCCTTGCGCACCGCCACGGCGATCTTGTCATCGTTGTAGACCGGGTCGCCCTTGAACTCGTAGGCCGCGCCCTCGTCACTGTCGAGCCACTCATAGCTCACGTAGACATCGGCAAGCACGGCGTCCAGGCGTCCACTCTCCAGGTCCAGGTAGGCATTTTCCTGGGTGTCGTAGAGACGGATATCGGCGTCCGGTACGTTTTCCTCAAGCCATTGCGCGGCAATGGTCGCACGCTGTGCACCGATCGCACTGCCGGCCGCATCACCGGGCCCGAAATCGCTGTCCCCGGGCGCGATGAACTGCAGCTTGTTGGAATAGTAAGGCTCGCTGAAGCTGACCGCTTCCTGGCGCTCGGGGGTAATGGACATGGAGGCAATGATGGCGTCGTAGCGTCCGGCAATCAGGCCCGGGATGATGCCATCCCAGTTCTGGGTGACCAGCTCGCAGTTGGCGTCCATCTCTTCGCAGAGCGCATTGGCGATTTCGACATCGAAACCTTTCACCTCGCCGGAGGCGTCGATGAAGTTGAAGGGAGGATAGGCACCCTCGGTGGCGATTCGGATGGTGTCCTGGGCGAACACCGGAGTGGCGAGCAGTACGCCGATCAACATGGCAGAGAGTTGACGGAACATCAGTTGGATTCTCCTTGTGGTTCAGCAAGATGCGTGGCAAGAAAGGCACGGCAACGCTCCGAGCGCGGATTGCCGAATACACGGGAAGGCGGCCCCTCCTCTTCGATACGCCCGGCATGCAGGAACACCACCCGGTGGGCAACATCCCGGGCAAAGCGCATTTCATGGGTGACGATGAGCATGGTGCGGCCCTCTTCGGCGAGCTGGCGGATCACGCCCAGCACTTCGCCCACGAGTTCCGGATCCAGCGCGGAGGTGGGCTCATCGAGGAGGATCACGGCCGGATGCATGGCCAGCGTACGGGCAATGGCCGCGCGCTGCTGCTGGCCGCCAGAGAGAAACGCTGGATAGGTCCGCTGTTTTTCGGCCAGCCCGACCTTCTCGAGCAGTGTTTCCGCCTCGGCGAGTGCCTGTTTCCTCGGTATGCCAAGGACGTGAACAGGGGCCTCGATCACGTTGTCCAGCACCGTCATATGCGGCCAGAGATTGAAATTCTGGAAGACGAAACCGATGCCGGCACGCAGGCGGGTGATCTGCTCACGGTTGGCAGCATGGAGGGTGCCGTCACGCCCCCGTTTCAGATCAAGGGCTTCACCATCGAAAATGATTTCACCCTCGTCAGGCGCCTCGAGCAGGTTAATGCATCGCAACAGCGTGCTCTTGCCGGAACCACTGGTACCGATCAGCGCAATGACCTCACCCCGCCTCGCGGCGAGATCAATGCCCTTGATAACCTCTAGTTCACCGAATCGCTTCTTGATGCCCCGCAATTCGATGGCCGCCTGCTCCATCAAGCGCTCCCGGCGTTTTCACATCAGTGACAAGATTAGCAGTCGATTACAGCGCTGTCGCTCCCCGGGCCTCAGGGGGCAGCCCCGTCCAGGTCGACGACCATCGGATCATGGTCCGATGATCGCCAGATACCCGCCGCCTCACGGCCCAGGTAGGCCGGCTCGTCGGCATTGATATGCCAGATATGCACGCCATCAAGCCGCGACAGCAACGATGGTGTGGCGAGTGCATGATCGAGGTAACCGGCCAGCCCGCGATAGTTGTAGGTGTAGCGCTGATCGGGTGGTAATGCCCGTGCCAGCAGATCGACGAAACCGGCATCACGCCATGCCGTGATGGCGGCCTCCCGTGCATAGGCGTTGAAGTCGGCAAGGATCAGGGTCGGCGCTGCCGCACTGCCCCCCGATGGCTGCGTCTCACCCAGCCAGTCGATCAATACCCGGCTCTGGTGCAGACGCCGCTCGGCCCAGCAGCCCGCCCCCCGATCGACATCACCGGCATCCGGGCATCCACCCCGGGACTTGAAATGCGCCGCCACGACGCGCAGTACCTCGCCGGAGTCCGTCCGGAATCGCCCGGTGACCGGATCACGCGGGTGCACGTCGGCCATGTGTCGCCCACTGTCCACCAGGGCCAGCTGCTGCGGCCGATACAGCAAAACGCTGCGAATGACCGCCTCGCTTCGCGCGTCAAGCGTCTGACGGTAGCGTTTCGCGGGTGGCTGATCGGCATTCAGAAACATCAGTAGATTCTCGACGGCGGCCGGATGATTCTGGATCTCATGCAGCACCAGCAGATCGGCGTCCAGCCGCCGAATCACCTGCCGCAGTCTCTCGCGCTGGCGGGCAAAACCGGCCTCGGTCGGGGGGCCGCGACCATCCCGGTCAATGAAATAATTGCGCAGGTTCAGCTGCAGCGCCCGCAGGCCCGCATGCGCTGGCGGCGCTGGTGATCGTGGATTGGCTGCCGCGAAGTCCGGATCCGCCACGGGATGAATCCGCCAGCGGCCGAACGCATGCGCCAGAATGCCGGTGATCGGCCCGACACGATCCCCGGCACGCCGCACTCCGCCTGCATCCGTATGTGGCACGGGTCTTGGGTCGCGACGGTAGCTTCCATCATCCAGCAGCAGATCAATCCGGCGACCTCCCTCGACGCCATTATTGGGGTGAAACGGCCGCCCACCCCGGGCAAGCGCGAGACTGCCATAGCGCCCGAGGTTGTAGACCTCCGCGACATGCAGCGGGCCGGGGATCGTGACGAGCCGGTCCCGCAACCCGGAGTAGGCGTCGGGGCGGTCGGGATCGAGTACGGCCGGACGGACCGCTCCGGCACCGCAGAACCGCGTGGACTCGAGCCTCTCCAACTGAATCTGTTCCCGGTAGCGGCCGGTGTGGGCCTCGACCCGCCAGCGCTCCCCCGGCCGCGGTGCATTCCGGGCATCAAGATCGGGCGCATAAACGAAAATCGCGGCCGCCGGCTGACGCGACTGGAGGTAAAAGCCGTTCAGGCCGCGATCCCCGGGGAAGCTTGCGGTGACCGTCGCCTCCACGGTCACCTGTTCGCCCTCCGCAACGGGCGGGCCGTCCAGGCCACGGATCCGGGCAATGGACGTGGTACCGGCCTCACCACATGCTGTCGGTGCCGCGACGGCGACCCCGCTGACACCGGAAATCAGCACGACCGCGATAACCAGCAGGCGCCAGGCCAGGAGGGCGGTCAGCGGGCGGCGCGGCATGGCCTCAGACCGCGCGATGGACATCACGGATATTACGCAGCCCCGCCATGCGCTGCATGATCCGGCTCAACTGATCGACATCGCCGACCTCGACGGTGATCGCCATGCGTGCCACCTGGTCATCCGGATCGGTGCGGGTATTCACCGCCGTAACGTTGATGCCCTCGTTGTTCAGCAGCGAAGAGATATCGCGGATCAGACCGCGCCGGTCATAGGCCTCCACGATGATATCCACCGGGTAGAGCCGCGCGGTGCGGGCGCTCCAGCTCACATCGATCAGGCGTTCGGATGCCGTTTCCTGTAGACGCTGGACATTGGGGCAGTCGGCGCGGTGGATGGTGACCCCCTCGCCACGGGTGATGAAACCCAGAATGGCATCACCAGGCGTCGGCTGACAGCACCGCGCAATACGGGTCATCAGGTTGCCGACGCCGTAGATGCTGACATCGTCCTGCGGCCGGGTCGACTTCGATGCGTTGCCGCGGCGGCCGCGCAGTAGTGACTCGCTTCCACTCGGCTCCGCCGGAAGCAGACGGTCCTGCAACAGGCTCGCGATCTGCCCGCCGGTGATGTCCCCGCGGCCAATTGCCGCCAGAAACTCCGGCAGGCGCGGGAACCGTGATCGTCCGGCGAGTTCCTCGAGATTGACGTCCTCCAGCCCCAGACGATGGAGCTCGCGGGCGAGCAACTCGCGGCCGAGCTCGGCGGTCTTGTCCTGGTTCTGCTGACGGAACCAGGCACGGACCTTGGCCCTGGCACGGGGGGAAGAGAGATAGCCGAGCGCGGGATTGAGCCAGTCACGGCTGGGCCGGGCATTGCGGGCAGTGAGAATCTCGACCTGATCGCCGTTCTGCAACGGCCGCGTCAGCGGCACCATGCGCCCGTTGACCCGCGCACCGCGGCAGTGGTTGCCGATCTCGCTATGCACCGTGTAGGCAAAGTCCAGCGGCGTCGTGCCGCGCGGCAGGTCCACCACGTCCCCTTTCGGCGTGATGACGTAGACCCGGTCCTCGAACACTTCGGCCCGGAAACGGTCGATGAGGTCGTCATCGGCATCACTGTCCGGCGGCGATTCGAGCAGCTTGCGCAACCAGGCCACGCGGGCGTCAAAATCCGGATCCTCGCCGCGCCCCTCCTTGTAGCGCCAGTGGGCGGCTATACCGAGCTCCGCCTGCTCATGCATCTCCCGGGTGCGTATCTGGATCTCCACCGGCCGCCCGCCATCGCCCACCACGGCGGTATGCAACGATCGATAGTCGTTCTCCTTGGGGCTGGCGATGTAGTCATCGAACTCCCGCGGGATCGGCTGCCAGAGACTGTGGACGACGCCCAGGGCCGCGTAGCAGGCGGGGACACTGTTCACCAGAAGCCGCAGGGCACGCAGGTCGAACAGCTCGTCGAACCCCAGCCCCTTGCGCTGCATCTTTCGCCAGATGCTGTAGATATGCTTGGGCCGACCGGTCACCTCGGCATCAAGCCCCGCCTCGCGGAGATGTTCCTCGATGCGCGACTTCATGGTCTGTATGAAACGCTCACGATCGACGCGCTTCTCGGCCAGCAGGCGGGCGATGCGCTTGTAGCTGTCGGGGTCGAGATAACGGAAGGAAAGGTCCTCCAGCTCCCACTTGATCTGCCAGATACCCAGGCGATTGGCCAGCGGGGCATAGAGGTCCAGCGTCTCTCTCGCGATCCGCTGCTGATCGGCCTCGGGCAACGCGCGCAGCACCCGCATGTCGTGCAGTCGCTCGGCGAGCACGAGGAAGACCACGCGGATGTCCCGCGCCATCGCCAGCAGCATCTTGCGCAGCGCTTCGGCCCGCCGGCCCTCGCTATCCGGCGTCCCGGCGGCATGCAGACGACTGACCTGCCCCATGCGCAGACAGCCGTCGACCAGACTGGCCACGGTCCCGCCGGCCTGTTCGGCAATTGTCGTGACATCCGGCCCGTCACAGGCGGGCAAATCATGCAGGAGACCGGCGATCAGCGAATCCGCGTCGAGCTCCAGCCCGGCAAGGATATCGGCGACGCTCACCGCATGATCGAAACGCCGATCACCCAGAGAACGGGTGTGGTCACCGTAGTGCATCCGGGCATAGCGCCAGGCGTCGGCCAGACGCTCGCGCTCGCCTTCGGCAAGCCGCACCGGCATGGCATCGAGCCACTGATCAACGGACTGATCACCGGGACGCCGGACGGTCGGGCTGTCATTCACTTTCACCATGCAGTCAATTCTACCGCCTGCGGGTATTGAACATCCATACAGTACTGTATAGATTAACAGTCAATCGTCTTGTCATCGGCAGTTACATCATGAATGCATTGACACCTCGCCAGGAACAGATTCTCAACCTCATCCGGCGATTCCTGGCAAACACCGGCTACCCTCCAACGCGTAGCGAGATCGCCGCGGAACTGGGCTTTCGCTCGGCCAATGCCGCCGAGCAGCATCTGCGCGCCCTCGCCCGCAAGGGCTTCATTACGCTCCAGCCCGGTGCCTCGCGCGGCATTCGTCTGATCGACGTTTCCGGCCTCGCCGATGGCGACGAAGTCGAGGAGCCCGGCCTCCCGGTGGTCGGCCGGGTCGCGGCCGGCAGTCCGCTGCTGGCCGAGGCCCATATCGATCAGCACTATCAGGTGAGCGCCGGTCTTTTCTCGCCGGGCGCCGACTACCTGCTTCGGGTCCGCGGCATGAGCATGCGTGACGCCGGTATTCTCGATGGCGACCTGCTCGCCGTGCACCGGACTGCCGAAGTTCGCGAGGGCCAGGTCGTGGTGGCCCGCATCCGCGACGAGGTCACCGTCAAACGCTTCTCCCGGACCGGTCATCTTGTCCGGCTTCTCCCGGAAAACCCCGACTTCGAGCCCATCGAACTGGACCTGCGTCAGGATGACCTCGCCATCGAGGGCATTGGCGTGGGCGTGATCCGCTCCGGGCTCTGACGTTCGCATCGACAAGAGGTTCATCATGGAACAGGCCATTGATCAGCTGCTCGAACAACCCGGCATCTGGCGCGCCAGTGCACGGCATCCATCCCCGGCCCATCCCGCTGGTTCGCATGTACCCAGCGGATTCTCGGCGCTCGACAGCGCCTTGCCAGGCGGCGGCTTTCCCGGCGGCGCACTGACCGAAATCCTGCATGACGAGCATGGCATCGGTGAACTGCGCCTGGTAATGCCCGCCCTCGCCCGACTCTCCCGTGGCGGTCGCTGGATCGCCATGATCGCGCCGCCATTCGTTCCCTATGCACCGGCGCTGGCAGCCCAGGGCATCGACCTGTCACGGCTTCTGATCATCCATCCCGCCGACTCGCCACAGGCCCTGTGGTCCGTGGAGCAGGCCCTGCGCAGCGGCACCTGCGCGGCCGTCCTGGCCTGGCCAAGCCGCTGCGATGATCGCAGCCTGCGCCGGCTGCAGCTGGCCGCCGAATCCGGCAACAGCATGGGGTTGCTGTTCCGCAGCCAGACGGCCGCCAGTGAACGATCACCGGCCGCCCTGCGGCTGACACTGGGCGAGAGCAGTGGCCAGCGTCTGGATATCCGTATCCTCAAGTGCCGCGGCATACCGACCGATACCATCGAACTGGACACCTGGTCGACAACCCCCGTTCGGGCACAGCAGCCGCTGCCGCTGGAAGGCTGAGAGCGCGTCACTTCGGTATGCACTGAGTGAATCGTGATGCTCTGGCTGTGCCTGCATTTTTTCCATCTGCCCGTTGAATGCTTCAGCGGTGGCCAGGACGCTGAACAACCGCTGTTCGTCAGCGAGGCCGGTCGGATCATCGGTTGCAATCACCAGGCCCGGCGTCATGGCATTCAACCGGACATGACACCGACGGCCGCCCGGGCACTGGTCGCACATGGCCATCACCATGTGCGCGACCCGGAACGGGAGCGGCATGCCCTCGAGCGACTCGCCACCTGGGCAGGTCGCTTCAGCCCGAGGGTCAGCCTCCAGGCACCCGCCGCGCTACTGCTCGAGATCGAAGGCAGCCTGCGCTATTTCCAGGGACTGGAGCCGCTGCGACAGGGGATTCTGGAAGGCGTCCGACAACTCGGCCATCGGGCCACCATGGGCATTGCCCCGACCCCGACAGCGGCATGGCTGTTGGCCCGCGCCGGCGACGAGACGCCTGTCACCGCACGCAGAACACTGGCCCCGCGGCTCGGCGGGCTATCGATCGCCGTTCTGCCTGTCGAGCAGCGCGTAACGGCTGCCCTGCAGGGCCTTGGCTGCGAAACCATCGGCGACATTCGTGCCCTGCCGAGAGCGGGCGCCACGCGGCGCCTGGGACGGGGGCTGCTGGAGATGCTACAGCGAGCCCATGGCGAGCGCCCTGACCCGCGCGAGAACTGGCAGCCCCCGGCGCGTTTCGATCGTCAGCTGCAATTGCTGGAGGCCGCTACGGACATCGATATGCTGCGGCCCGAGCTGCAGCGGCTTGTCGATGAGCTCTGCATCAGCCTGCGACGCCGCGATGCCGGTATCAGGCGACTGCGCTTCGCCCTGCATCATCGCCAGGGCCGTCCCACACTGCTACCCGTCGGGGTCCTGGCACCCTGCCGGGATGCCGGTCATCTCAAGTGGCTGCTGGATCGGCGCCTGGACGGACTGACCCTGTCCGGCGACGTGGTCGCCATCCATCTGCGGGCGGGACGTTTCCACCCCATGCCGGGCACCAGCACCGCCCTTGATCTGCTCGATGAAGGCCATGATCGCAACGTCACCGAGGACTGGCATCGCCTGATCGAAACCCTCAATAGCCGGCTGGGCGAGGCCCGGGTGCACAGGCTGGCCGTACACGCGGAGCATCGCCCGGAGAAAGCCTGGGCCTATCACCCACCCGGAAGCGCTGTTCAGCAAAAGACCATACCGGCCACCGTTGCGCGTCCGTGCTGGCTACTCAAGCAGCCTGTCCCGTTGAAAAGCCCGCAGGGGAAACCGGAGTACGAGGCGAGGCCGTTACTGCTGGAGGATGGTCCGGAGCGCATCGAGACCGGCTGGTGGGACGGCCATGACGTCACCCGCGATTACTATCGCGCAAGGACCCGTCAGGGCCAGCGGATCTGGATTTTCCGGGACCGGCGTGGGCAGCGGCGCTGGTACCTGCACGGAATCTTCGCCTGAAATGCCCGCTATATATTCGAATATCGTATGCTCCCGCGCCATGTCGACGCCGGCCCACACTTCCCATGCCACCCGGGGCATGCTTCTGGTTGCCATTGGCGCGACACTCTGGAGCACCACCGGCATCGTCTCCCGTATTCTCTTCGAGCAGACGGATATCTCTCCGCTTACCGTGGCCTTCATCCGGTTTGTCATTGCTTCCCCGCTTTTCATGCTGCTCGGCCTGCTCTATCAGGGCAGCGAATTCATGAAACTGCCGGCCGGCAACCGCCGCTGGCTGATCGGCCTTGGACTCGCGCAGACCGGATTCCAGGTGGGTTATCTGGCCTCGGTCAAAATGATCGGCGCCGGACTCGCCACACTGATCACGCTGTGCCTGGCGCCGGTACTGGTGGCGCTGCTCGCGGCTATCCTGCTCCGCGAGCCCCTGACACGTCGGATACTGACGGCGATGCTGATCGCCATCACCGGCACCGCCCTGCTGGTGATTTCACCCCAGGCGCTGCAACTCGGCTCGGGTCTGTGGACGGGGATCGGCCTCGCACTGGCCGCCGCCGCCTTCTACGCCGGTTTTACATTGATCGGCCGCCATGCCGCCGGACGCGTCCATCCTATGCAGAGCGCCGCCTTCGGATTCGGGGTCGGCGCGGTGACCATGCTCCCCCTGGCATTGTGGAGTGGTTTTGCACCCGTGCTGGAGGGTGCTGCCATCGCCGTCCCGGCGCTGCTCTACATTTCGCTGATCCCGACCACGCTGGGGTACGTGTTCTTCTTCAATGGACTGCGGCATACCACCGCCACCGTCTCCAGCATCCTGGTGCTGCTGGAGCCGCTGGGTGCGGCGCTGCTGGCCTGGCTGATACTCGACGAGGCGCTGGGCACCTACGGACTGTTCGGCGCCATCCTGCTGACGGGTTCGGTCGTCCTGCTCACACTGCCCCGGGCTCAGCGTCAGCCGGACGGCTGAGGGTGATGGATTCAACGATGCCGGCCTATGCCGAGCTTCACTGTGTCAGCAATTTCAGCTTCCTGCGGGGCGCATCCCATCCCGAGGAGTTGATCAGGCGGGCCGATGAGCTGGGCTACGAGGCACTGGCCATCACCGACGAATGCTCCCTCGCCGGTGTGGTCCGGGCCCATGCGGCCGCCCGTGAGCGCCGCGTCCGACTGATCGTGGGTAGTGAGTTCCGCCTGACGGACGGCCTGCATCTTGTCCTGCTGGCGCCCGACCGCTACGCCTATGGCCGGCTCTCCGCGCTCATTGCGCTGGGCCGGAGTCAGGCGGAAAAGGGCCACTATCGGCTTGAACGCACAGACCTGCAGGATGGCATCCCGGGCTGCCTTGCCCTGCTCGTGACAGAACCCGACATCGATGAGGGCGACATCGAATGGCTTCGCCGGATCTTTCCGAAACGCAGCTGGCTGACGGCGCAGATCCGGCATGACGGCCGTGATCGCGAACGACTCGGCCACTGCCAGGCGCTGGCCGACCGCTATCGCCTGCCGGCGGTGGCCAGCGGCGGCGTTCTGATGCATCGGCGCGGGAGACGCGCCCTGCAGGACACCCTCACCGCCATTCGCCATGGGCAGCCGGTGGGCACGCTTGGCGACGCACTCGCCTGCAATGGCGAGCGGCATCTACGCCCCCGCAAACGCCTGGGCCGGGACTACCCGGCGGCCATGCTCGCCGAGACAGTGGATATCGCCGAGCGCTGCCGGTTTTCCCTGGACGAGCTGCGCTACGAATATCCGGAAGAGTTGGTGCCGACGACGCATACCCCCGCGAGCTGGCTACGCCATCTGGTGGAAACCGGGGCCGACCGGCGATGGCCGGCGGGGGTCCCCGAACGCGTGCGCCAGAGCATCGAACACGAGCTGCAACTGATTCAGGATCTGGCCTACGAGCCCTACTTCCTGACGGTGCACGATATCGTCGATTTCGCACGACGTCAGGGCATTCTCTGCCAGGGGCGCGGCTCCGCCGCCAACTCGAGCGTCTGCTACTGCCTGGGCATAACCGCCGTGGATCCTGCCCGCTCCAGCCTGCTATTCGAGCGCTTCATCTCCCGCGAGCGCAACGAACCGCCGGATATCGATGTCGACTTCGAGCACGATCGCCGCGAGGAGGTCATCCAGTACATCTACCGCAAGTACGGCCGGCATCGTGCAGCGCTGGCCGCCACCGTCATCAGCTATCGGCCCCGCAGCGCGCTGCGGGATGTGGGCAAGGCGCTCGGGCTGGATGGGGATCAGGTCGACCGGCTGGCGGGCAGCATGCAGTGGTGGGACGGCCGGGCGATTGACGACGATCGTCTGCGCGAGGCGGGATTCGATCCGCAGAACCCGGTGGTCCACCGCCTGCTCACCCTCACCCGTGAGCTGCTCGGATTCCCGCGCCACCTGTCACAGCATGTCGGGGGATTCGTGATCAGCCGGGGGCCGCTCAGCGAGCTGGTCCCCACCGAAAACGCGGCCATGGCCGGACGCAGCATCATCCAGTGGGACAAGGATGACCTGGAGACCCTGGGACTGCTCAAGGTCGACTGCCTGGCCCTGGGCATGCTGAGCGCCATCCGCCGGAGCCTGGCGCTCATCGAACAGCATCACGGCCGCCGTCTGACGCTGGCGGACATCCCGGCCGAGGACCCGTCCGTCTACGCAATGCTCTGCCAGGGCGACACAGTAGGCGTTTTCCAGGTGGAGTCGCGGGCGCAGATGGCCATGCTGCCGCGACTCAGGCCGACATGTTTCTACGATCTGGTGATCGAAATCTCGATCGTCCGACCCGGCCCCATCCAGGGCGACATGGTCCACCCCTACCTGCGGCGCCGCGAGGGCAGCGAGGCAGTGGACTACCCGAGTGACGAGGTTCGCGGCGTGCTCGAGCGCACCCTCGGCGTGCCCATCTTCCAGGAGCAGGTCATGCAGCTGGCCGTGGTGGCCGCCGGCTTCACCCCCGGGGAGGCGGATTCCCTGCGTCGGGCGATGGCGGCCTGGAAGAAACGGGGCGGACTCGGCCCGTTCCGCGAGCGGCTGCTTCAGGGGATGGCCAAGCGGGGCTATGCACCCGCATTCGCCGAGCGGGTCTTCGAGCAGATCTGCGGTTTTGGCGAGTACGGCTTCCCGGAATCCCATGCCGCCAGCTTTGCCCTGCTCGTCTATGTCTCTGCCTGGATCAAGCGCCACTACCCCGAGGTTTTTGTCTGCGCCCTCCTCAACAGCCAGCCCATGGGGTTCTACGCCCCGGCGCAGCTGGTCCGGGATGCCCGCGCCCACGGTGTCGTGGTGCACGGCGTGGATATCCGTTACAGCGACTGGGACTGCAGCCTCGAGCCTGATCAGGGCAACGCATCCGGACGGCCCGCCCTGCGCCTCGGCCTGCGGTTGATCCGTGGCCTCGGCCGGGCCGCGGCAGAGCGTATCTGCCGGAGCCGCGAAACGGACGGGCCGTTCAGCAACATCGGCGACCTGGCTCATCGCGCCGGGCTCGATCGCGGGAATCTGCGCGCACTCGCCGATGCCGGTGCCCTGGCCGGGATTGGTGGACATCGGCGTCAGGCATGGTGGCAGGTGCTCGGGATCGAGGCGCGTGGCCCTTTACTGGACGCCGCCCCCGGGACCGAGACACCGCCGGCGCTGCCCGCCCCTTCGGAAGCCGAGGATCTGCTGGGGGACTATCGCAGCCTTGGACTGACGCTGGGCCGACACCCCCTGGCGCTGCTGCGCAACCGGCTACGACGCAGCGGCTATCGCCCCGTCTGCGAATTGGCACGGACGGAGCATCGTCGAATTGCCCGGGCGGCCGGGCTGGTGATCAACCGGCAGCGACCCGGCGCCGCCGGTGGCGTGGTCTTTCTGACACTGGAAGACGAATCCGGCAGCACCAATGTCGTGATCTGGAAGGATCTGGCTGCGCGCCAGCGATCACTGGTGGTGAGCGCCCGACTGCTCGGCGTGGTGGGCATATGGGAGCGCCGCGGCGATGTCTGCCACCTGATCGCCGGCCGTCTCGAGGATCACAGCCACCTGCTGGGAGAGTTGCAGACCCGGTCGCGCGATTTCCACTGACTTACGGGGCATGACGGCGATATCATGGAGATCCACTTCCAACCGGACGGTATCCGCTCATGACGCACTACCCCTGGAAAAGCCTGCTCATCGCCGGCCTCCTGCTGACGCTGGCCGCGCCCGTCGCCACCGCCGAGACCACTTATCACCCGGCCTGGACCAACGCCGAGGGGCAGCCCTGGCGCAACGAGGACGGCCTGTGCTGGCGCGATCCCACACGCACCGGCGAACCCACGCCGGCCTGCGGTGACCCGGTAGCCGATGACCAGGCCGCCATGGATGACGAGTCCTCGAGCGCCGCTGAACCCGCCGAGCAAGCCGAACAGATCCGCGAGATCCGCTCCGAAGTCCTGTTCGCTTTCGATTCGGCCGAGCTCAGTCCGCGCGGCCGGAACGCGGTCCGTGCCGCCATTGGTGACATCGGTTCCGACTGGCAGATCACCGAGGTGGAGGCCATTGGCCATACCGACCGACTGGGCAGCGAGGCCTACAACCGCAATCTGTCGCAGGCGCGGGCGGATGCCGTGGCCGACTACCTGGAGAGCCTGACTGCGCTCGATGATGCCCGCATTCGGGCCACCGGGGTGGGTGAAGCGGATCCGGTCGTTGAATGCGCCGATGACCAGGGCCGCGAGGCGCTGATCGCTTGCCTGGCGCCCAACCGCCGCACGGAACTCGTTCTCGACCTCACCCGCGACAACTGACCGGGCGAGTAGAAAGGCGCAAATGACGGCATCGCAGGGGAGCACGGCCGCTCGGGCCGTGCTCGAGCAGGTATTCGGCTATCCGCGCTTCCGCGGCCAGCAGGGCGAAGTCATCGACTGTATCGCTGCGGGTGGCGATGCCCTGGTGCTCATGCCGACCGGTGGCGGCAAGTCGCTGTGCTACCAGATCCCGGCGCTCCTGCGCGAGGGCGTGGCCATCGTCGTCTCGCCGCTGATCGCCCTCATGTCGGATCAGGTGGCCGCCCTGCGCCAGCAGGGTGTCCGCGCCGCCGCACTGAACTCGAGCCTTTCCATCGAGGAACGGCTCGATATCGAGCGCGCACTGCAGGCCGAGGAACTCGATCTGCTCTACGTGGCGCCGGAGCGACTGCTCGGCGGCGACCTCCTGCAGCGCCTTTCCGGCATCCGGATCGCGCTGTTTGCCATCGACGAGGCGCATTGCGTCTCGCAGTGGGGCCATGATTTCCGGCCCGAGTATCTGCAGCTGGACATCCTTGGCGACCGCTTCCCCGGCGTCCCACGTGTGGCCCTCACGGCGACGGCCGATCAGCGCACCCGCGAGGAGATCCGCCAGCGATTACTGCCCGCCGATGCCCGGGTCTTCGTCTCGAGTTTCGACCGGCCCAACATCCGCTATGAAGTCGGGCTCAAGGACCGGCCCCGGGAGCAGCTGCTGCGCTTCATCCGCGAGCGTCATGCCGGCGAATCCGGGATCGTCTACTGCATGTCACGCCGGGCGACCGAGCAGATCGCCGACTGGCTCAACGCTCGGGGTATCCCGGCGCTTGCCTACCATGCCGGTCTCGAGTCGGCCCTCCGGCAGCATCACCAGTCCCGTTTCCTGCGCGAGGATGGCCTTGTGATGGTGGCCACCGTGGCCTTCGGCATGGGCATCGACAAGCCGGATGTCCGCTTTGTCGCGCATCTCGACCTGCCCAAGACGCTCGAGGCCTACTATCAGGAGACCGGCCGGGCCGGTCGGGACGGGTTACCGGCAGAGGCGTGGCTTGTCTACGGTCTGCAGGACATCTATCGCATCCGCCAGATGAGTTCCGAGTCGCAGGCCGGCGCCGGACACAAGCGCCGTGAACAACAGCGCCTGGGGGCGCTGCTCGCATTCTGCGAGACAAGCCAGTGCCGCCGGCCCACACTACTGGCGCATTTCGGCGAGGACTATCCGGACCGCTGCGGCAACTGCGACAACTGCCAGAATCCACCCCGCACGTGGGAGGCCGCGGATCCGGCGAGACGACTGCTGTCCTGCGTCTACCGAACCGGACAACGCTTCGGGGCCGCCCATGTCATCGACGTACTGCTCGGCGAGGGCAACGAGCGTCTCCGCCAGCGCGGCCATGAGCGCTTGAGCACCTTCGGCATCGGCACCGATCTGCCTCGGGCCACCTGGCAGTCCATCACCCGGCAGCTACTGGCACACGGCTACCTCGAACCGGACCCCGAGGGCCACGGTGGCCTGCGTCTGGCGGAGGCCTGCCGCCCACTGCTACGGGGCGAGGCCGGGCTGTCGCTGCGCGAGGACCTGCCCGGCCGGCGGGCGCAGCCACGAATGCGGATCGCCGCGGCCGACGTGGCCGTCGACCCCGATACCTGGGCCGCCCTGCGCGCGGAGCGTCGCCGCCTTGCCGAGCACGAGGGCGTCCCGCCCTACGTCATCTTTCATGATGCAACGCTGCTCGCCATGCTCGAGCAGCGCCCCGCGAACCTGGCCGAATTCGCCGACCTGCCCGGCGTCGGGGCGCGCAAGCTGGAGCGCTATGGCGAGGCATTCCTCGCCACACTGGCGGCGTTGCCGAGTACCGCCGGCGCCTGAGACGCCATTCGGTTAATGCCGCTCAAGACCGCGCGCACCGAGGCGGTGACGATATTGGCATCCATGCCGACACCGTAGACATCGCCGTCAATGCCCTCTGCGGCAAGCTCCATGAAACATATCGCGCCGGCATCGGAACCATGGCTGAGGGAATGCTCCTCGTAGTGCTGGACTCGCACCGGGCTCCCCAGGGCATCCAGCAGTGCATCGATGGGCCCGTTGCCAAAGCCGTTCAGGGTAACGACCTCCCCATCCCGCCGGATGCGAAGCCGAAGGCCCTGGCGTTCGCCGGCATCGAACAGGCTGTGGCCGATATAGTGGATGGGCGTCTCCAGGCGCAGATACTCGCGTTCAAAGATCTCCCAGAGGGTCTCGGCGGCCACCTCGCCGCCACCGGCATCCATATGCGCCTGCACCACCCGCGAGAATTCCACCTGCAGCCGCCGCGGCAGTGTCACGCCATAAGCCTGCTCCATCAGGTAGGCCATGCCTCCCTTGCCCGACTGGCTATTGACCCGGATCACCGACTCATAGCTGCGTCCCAGGTCGCGCGGGTCGATCGTCAGGTAAGGCACTGACCAGAGCCCATCTTCCGGCTGTACGGCAAAGCCCTTGCGAATGGCGTCCTGGTGGGATCCGGAGAATGCCGTGAAGACCAGGTCGCCGACATAGGGATGCCGTGGGTGGACCGGGATCTGGGTGCAGTGCTCGACGGTGCGCAGCACGTCGTTGATACGCGAGAAGTCCAGCCCGGGATGCACGCCCTGGGTATAGAGATTGAGCGCGAGGGTCACGAGATCAACGTTGCCGGTCCGCTCGCCGTTACCGAAAAGACAGCCCTCGACCCGGTCGGCACCCGCCATGAGGGCAAGCTCCGCCGCCGCGACACCGGTCCCCCGATCGTTGTGCGGATGGACGCTCAGCACGATCCCCTCCCGACGGGCGAGATGCCGGTGCATCCACTCGATCTGATCAGCGTAGACGTTGGGTGAGGCCATCTCCACGGTAGCCGGCAGGTTGATGATCACCGGCGCATCCGCCGAGGCCTCCCAGATCGCCGTCACGGCGTCGACCACGGACAGGGCGAACGCCGGCTCGGTGGTGCTGAAGGTCTCCGGACTGTACTGGAAGCGCCAGGCCGTCCGGGGACGCCCGGCGGCCAGGTCGCGGATCTGCCGGGCCGCCTCGACGGCCATTGTCTGGACGCCCTCGGCGCTCTGCCGGAACACCACCTCGCGGAACACCGGCGAGGTCGCGTTGTAGACATGGATGATCACGCGGGGCGCGCCGGCCACGGCCTCGAAGGTGCGCTCGATCAGCTCCGGCCGCGCCTGGGTGAGCACCTCGATCCAGACGCCCTCGGGAATCGCATCGCTGTCGATCAGATGACGGACGAAGTCATGATCGGCCTGCGAGGCGGACGGAAAACCCACCTCGATCTCGCTGAAACCGACGTCCACCAGGCAGTCGTACAACGCGCGTTTGCGCCCGACATCCATGGGTTCGAACAGCGCCTGGTTACCATCGCGCAGATCGGTGCTCATCCAGACCGGCGGCCGGGTGATCGTATGGTCCGGCCATTGCCGGTCCTGGAGCCGGATCGGACGGAAAGGCTGATATTTACGGCTTGGGTCATCGAGCATCGTCATGCGCTCCCTGTCATGCAACGGGCCGGATACCGCCGTTGATGGCGGTTGCAGGGGAATCAGATTGTCTGGGGTGGGGTTTTATTAACTGCGCGCGTGGCGCAGCAGCAGCCCGGGGAGCAGGCCGCGGAGAAGCACGGTGGCGGGACGATTGCTGGATTCCGTCATCATGGCCATGAGTTAACCTCCAATTCCGCCGGGCCGTCAAGTCATGCGTTAGACTGGCGGGATGGCATCCCCTGCGCAGACGGCAACCGCCAGAGAGGGCAACCCGCCCAGGGGCTGGCGTCAGTATCTGGGTGTCTTCCGCTACAGCCGGCGGGCGATTGAACTGGTCTGGCAGACCAGCCGCCCACTCACGCTGGTCCTCGCCGCCGCGACCCTGATCGCCGGCCTGCTCCCGGCGGCGGCCGCCTGGGTCGGTCAGCTGATCGTCGACGGCGTGGTCGCCGCGATCAACGCAGACAATGGCATCCCCCCGCGACTGCTCTGGCTGGTGGCGATCGAGGGCGGCATCATGGCCGGCATCGCCGGCGCGCAGCGGGCCATCCAGATCGTCCAGTCACTGCTCCGCGCCCAGCTCGGGCAGCGCGTCAACGTCATGATCCTGGAGAAGGCACAGACGCTGCAGCTCGCCGACTTCGAGGATTCGGAGTTCTACGACAAGCTCACCCGCGCCCGGCGCGAGGCATCCAGCCGCCCCCTGAGCCTCGTCAACCGGACCTTCGGACTCATTCAGAATGCCATCTCCCTGGCCAGCTTCGCGGGCCTGCTCCTCGGCTTCTCACCGTGGGCGGTGGCCATTCTGGTGGCAGCCGGCCTGCCGCAGTTCTTCTCCGAGGCCAAATTCTCGGGGGATGCCTTCCGCCTGTTCCGCTGGCGCAGCCCGGATACCCGCCAGCAGATGTACCTCGAGACCGTGCTCGCCCGCGAAGACAGCGCCAAGGAGGTCAAACTCTTCCAGCTCGGGCCGCTCCTGCTACAGCGTTACCGGGACATCTTCCGCCGTCTCTACCGGGAGGACCGCCGGCTGACCCTCCGCCGGGACCTGTGGGGCTTCGGCCTGGGGCTGATCGCCACCCTCGCCTTTTACGCCACCTATGGGTGGATCGTCATGACCACGGTGGCCGGCCGGATCACGCTGGGGCAGATGACCATGTACCTGAGCGTCTTCCGGCAGGGACAGAGTGCCGTGAGCGCCAGCCTGACCGCCATCAGCGGCATGTACGAGGACAACCTCTACCTGTCCAATCTCTATGAGTATCTGGAGCAGCCGATCACTGTTGGCACCGGCGAGGCCACCGAGGGTGTCGTCCCCGGCGATGGTCTGCGCTTCGAGGCCGTGAGCTTCCGCTACCCCGGGAGCGAGGCCGACGCCCTGCGCGATGTCTCGCTGCATCTGGCACCCGGGCACAGCATCGCCCTGGTGGGTGACAACGGCTCGGGCAAGACCACGCTGATCAAGCTCCTGGCCGGTCTCTACGCACCAACGGCCGGGCGGATACGGCTGGACGGTACGGATCTGGGCGACTGGGACAGCCAGGCGCTGCGCGAGCGCATCGGGATCATTTTCCAGGATTTCATGCGCTACCAGCTGCCCGTGGGCGAAAACATCGGCGCCGGCGATGTCCGTCATTTCGATGACGAATCCCGCTGGCAGCGAGCCGCCCGCCAGGGTCTGGCTGAACCGTTCATCGAGGCGATTCCCGGCGGCTACCATGCCCAGCTCGGCCGGTGGTTCCGTGACGGGCGGGAACTCTCCGGCGGACAGTGGCAGAAAATCGCCGTGGCCCGGGCGTTCATGCGCGAGGGCGCGGACATACTCGTGCTCGATGAGCCCACCGCGGCCATGGATGCCGCGGCCGAGGCGGAGATCTTCGAGCATTTCCGCACACTCACCCATGACCGTATGGCCATCCTCATCTCGCATCGCTTCTCCACGGTACGCATGGCGGATGAAATCATCGTGATCGAGGGTGGCCGGATCATCGAGCGGGGCAGCCATGCCTCGCTGCTGGATGCCGATGGTCGTTATGCGCGGCTCTTCCGACTCCAGGCGGCGGGCTATCAGTGATGTCCGACCGGTCCCGCGAGCTGCTCTGGATCGAAGGCACGTCGGCCGGATGCCGGCAGCAGGCGCTGGATCTGCTGGCAGACCACCGCCCCGAAACCGTCGGCTGGATCGGGACGACCGCGGGAGATGACGGCGAAACCGGCCCGGGGGAGGTTCGTGCAGTCCCTGCCGGTCAGGGTCGATCGCTCCTGGGCCGAACACTCGACGCCGGGGTCATCGACGCGCACGCCGGCTTCGATCCGGATGATCTCGGCGCACTCGCCGGAGCGATCCGCGGCGGCGGTCACTGCCTGCTGCTCTCGCCACCGGCCGGGGACTGGCCAACCAACCCGGATCCCGCCCTGACCTTACTGTTGAGCGAGGGTGTCCGCCCCGCCCCGGCGGGATCGGCATTCATCGCCCGACTGATCCGGCATCTCGCCGCCTCGCCGGTGGTCCGGCGGCAGACGGCGGATGACGACATGAGGACGCTGCCCCGCCCGACCGGCGACGCACGCATGGGCACTGCCCCGGTTGAACCCACTGCGGCGCAAAGGCAGGTCATT
Source organism: uncultured Ectothiorhodospiraceae bacterium (assembly GCA_913056385.1). Taxonomy (GTDB): domain Bacteria; phylum Pseudomonadota; class Gammaproteobacteria; order Nitrococcales; family Nitrococcaceae; genus Spiribacter. Next base: position 105,784 of record CAJXND010000001.1, on the reverse strand, counting down.
GAGGCGATCATCGACATGATGCGGATTGACGGCGCGGCAACCCTGCTGATCACCGCCGATCGCGGGCGCGGCAAGTCGGCCGCACTGGGCCTCGCCGTGCGTGCCCACGGCGACGGACGCAGCATCCGGCTCACGGCACCCTCCCGATCCGCCGCCGCCACGGCACTGGCCAGCGCCGGGAGTACGCCCCCGGTTTTCCTTGCGCCCGAGGATGTCCGGCCGGACCCGTCACTGCTGCTCATCGACGAGGCGGCCGCACTGCCCCTCCCGCTGGTGGCACGGCTGATCGAGGAGAACCCCCGCTGTGTGATGACCGGCACCGTGCACGGCTATGAGGGCAGCGGCCGTGGCCTGATCGTCAGGCTGGCGGAGACCCTGGCCACCCGACCGCGGGCGTTCCGGCACATGAAACTCTCGCGACCCATCCGCTGGGCGCCGGACGACCCCCTTGAGGTGCTGATCGACAGGCTCCTGCTCCTGGATACCGATCCGCGGCCGCATGGCAGAGTGGCCGCCCCGACGGTCGAGCGTGTCATGGCCGCCGATCTGGCGGACAGAGAGGAGGATCTGGCCGATGCCTTCGGCCTTCTGGTTGCCGGGCATTACCAGACCCGCCCCCGGGACCTGCGCCAGCTGCTGGATGACCCGTCCATGCGGATCTGGCTGGCCCGTGATGGGGGCGCCGTCATCGGAATCCTCGCTGCCCGCGTCGAGGGCGGACTGGAGCCGGCGCTGAGCCGGCACATTCACGCCGGCCGACGCCGACCGGCCGGTCACCTGATCGCCCAGTCACTGACATTCCACGCCGGCATCATCGATGCCGCGACCCGTGAGGGAATGCGTATCCAGCGCATCGCGGTCCATCCGGACTGTCGGCGTGCCGGCATCGGCCGGGCGCTGGTGGAGGCCGCTCGAGAGGACGCCATGGATAACGGGCTCGACTGGCTTGGCACCAGCTTCGGGATGACCGCCGAGGTGCTAGACTTCTGGCTCGCCTGCGGATTCCGGCCGGCAAGGGTGGGCAACCGCCGCGATGCACGCAGCGGGACCCATGCGGTCATCCTGATGCAGGCCCTGAATGAGCGCGGAGACGAGCTTCTGGCACAGGCCCGTCAGCGGCTGGCTGTGCACCTGCCCGACCAGCTCGCCCACGGTCTGCGCGATCTGACACCGGAAATGGCCGCCCGCCTGCAGAGCGGCCTGCCGGCACCCTGCGATCCAGCCGCGGTGGACCGGGCCGATCTTGAGGCCTTTGCCTTCGGCCATCGGCCGCTGCTGGATAGCCATGGTGCGCTGGCGCGGTGGGCGGCGCACGGCACCGGGGCCTTCAGCGGCGCTGACCGGGCGCTGCTGGATGCCGCGGTGGACCGGCCCCACGACGCGACGACCATGGCCCGGATGGCCGGACTATCCGGGCGCCGCGAGGCGATTGCCCGGCTGCGCCAACTGCTCGCACAAAGCCTGAGGACCGACGATGAGTGACTCCACCATCCGCATCCGCGGTGCCCGCCAGAACAATCTGCGCAACCTGGATCTGGATCTGCCCACCGGGGAGTTCACGGTCATCACCGGGGTATCGGGGTCCGGCAAATCCTCCCTGGCATTCGACACCATCTACGCCGAGGGCCAGCGCCGCTACGTCGAGACGTTCTCACCCTATGCCCGGCAGTTCCTTGATCGCATGGACCGTCCCGCCACGGATCGGGTGGAAGGGATCCCGCCGGCCATTGCCATTGATCAGACCAACCCGGTTCGCACCTCCCGCTCCACCGTGGGAACCATGACCGAACTCAATGACCATCTCAAGCTGCTGTTTGCCCGCGGAGCGCAGCTCTACTGCGGTGGTTGCGGGCGGGCCGTGACGCGGGATACAGCCGAGGGGGTCTATCAGCGACTGAGGGAACGCTGCCCGGGTGCGCGGGCCGTGGTCGCCTTCGATGTGGACATCCCCGAGAACTATGACCGCAGCGAGATTCGCGGCCTGCTGGCGCGACAGGGCTACACCCGCGTCAGCGATCAGCCGGACGGCCGTCTGCGCGTCATCCAGGACCGCATCCGGGTGGAGGAATCCCGGCGCGATCGGCTCATCGAGGCCGCCGAGGCAGCCTTTCAGCACGGCCGTGGCCATCTGGTGGTGATCGAGCTGGATGACCAGCGCGAGCCCATTGGCGAGCATCGATTCTCACAGGCGCTGCACTGCGCCGACTGCGATCGGCACTACCGCGACCCGAGCCCGAGCCTTTTCTCGTTCAACTCGCCCATGGGCGCCTGCGAGACCTGCCGTGGCTTCGGCCGCATCATGGGCATCGACTACGGCCTGGTCATTCCGGACCCGCGCAAGACCCTGGCCGGTGGCGCCATCCGCCCCTGGCAGTCGGGCAAGTCCGCGGAGTGTCAGAAGGACCTGATCCGCCATGCCCGCCGCCACGGCGTTGCCACCGACATCCCCTGGCAGGATCTGCCGGCGGCGGACCGCGACTGGGTCATCGAGGGCGAGGGCGGCGGCCGGGGCCAGTGGTACGGCGTGCGTCGCTTCTTCGACTGGCTGGAGTCGAAGAGCTATAAGATGCACGTGCGCGTGCTGCTGTCCAAGTATCGCAGTTATGACCTGTGTCCGGACTGCGAGGGCGCACGCCTCAAGCCCGAGGCGCTGCTCTGGCGCCTGGGCGGCCATGATGAGGCGGCCCTGGCTGTGCCGCCCGCCGAGCGACACCGTCCGCGCGGCATGTCGATGCAGGAATCGGTCTTCCAGGGGCTGCCGGGCCTCAATGTACACGACCTGATGAGCCTGCCACTGGAACGTGCCGGGCGGTTCTTCGAGCAGCTGTCCCTCCCCGCCCCCCTGGACGAGGCCATTCCACTGCTTCTGGAGGCGATTCGAGCACGACTGGGGTTTCTCCAGCAGGTCGGCGTGGGTTATCTGACGCTGGATCGACAGTCACGGACACTGTCGGGGGGGGAGGTGCAGCGCATCAACCTGACAACGGCCCTCGGCACTTCACTGGTCAATACCCTGTTCGTGCTGGATGAACCGAGCATCGGACTGCATCCCCGGGATATCCAGCGCATCACCTCGGTCATGCATCGGCTGCGCGATGCCGGCAACACCCTGCTCGTGGTCGAACATGACCCCGATATCATGCATTCCGCCGACCGCATCATCGATATCGGCCCCGGGCCCGGCCGTGATGGCGGCGACATTGTCTTCAACGGTTCACCCGCCGCGCTTCTCAGGGATGAGACATCGCTGACCGGCGCCTATCTGCAGGGACGCCGCCGCGTCGAGGCCGCCGATCGACGCATGGACCGGGGCACGCCGGACCGGTGGCTCACCATCGAGGGCGCCAGCGAGCACAACCTCCGCGGCATCGATGTGCGCCTGCCCCTGCATCGGCTGGTCTGTCTCACCGGCGTATCGGGTTCGGGCAAGTCCACGCTGCTCGAGTCCATCATCTACCGGGGACTGCGCAAGGCCATGGGCGAGGTGGTCGATCCACCCGGCGACCATACGGCCATCCAGGGCGCGGAGGGCATCGACGAGGTTGTCCTGGTGGATCAGTCGGCCATCGGCCGCACCACGCGCTCCAATCCGGCCAGCTATGTCGGGGCCTTCGACCCGATCCGCAAGGCGTTCGCCCGCGATCCGCTTGCCCGGGAGCGCGGCTATACCGCCGGCACGTTCAGTTTCAACGCCGGGGCCGGCCGCTGTCCGGCCTGTGGTGGCAACGGCTTCGAGCATGTCGAGATGCAGTTCCTCTCCGACGTCTATCTGCGCTGCCCCACCTGCGACGGACGCCGCTATCGCGACGCCGTTCTGGAGGTGCGCATTGCCCCGGCCCCGGGCTGCGACCGGCCGCCCGCCTCCATCGCCGAGTGCCTGGAGATGACCGTTGAGGAGGCCCGTGCCTTCTTTGCCGACCAGCCGGACATCCTCCGCGGACTGGAACCGCTGGCCGCGGTGGGCCTCGGCTACATGCAACTCGGACAGCCGGTCCCGACGCTGTCCGGCGGAGAGGCCCAGCGCCTGAAGCTCGCCGGTCACCTGGCCAAGGCCCGCAAGCGGGGCGGCGGGCACAAGCTGTTCCTCTTCGATGAACCCACCACCGGGCTGCATTTCGAGGACATCCGCGTCCTCCTCACCGCCCTTGAGCGGCTGATCGAGGCCGGACATTCGGTCATCCTCATCGAGCACAACCTCGATGTCATGCTCGCCGCCGACTGGCTGGTGGATCTGGGGCCCGAGGGCGGCGATGCCGGTGGTCGACTGGTGGCCGAGGGAACCCCCGGGGCGGTCATGACGATCGCCGGAAGCCATACCGGCGAGGCACTGAAACGCTATCGCGGCGATGGCGTGGCGGATGGGCCCCTGCCCGAGCCGACTGCAGCCGGCGTGTCACAGCCGGTGACGGCCGAACCGCGGGCCATCGAGATCCGCAACGCACGGGAGCACAATCTGCGCGGCATCAATCTGCGGATTCCGCAGGACCGTCTTACCGTGATCACGGGCCTGTCCGGCTCGGGCAAGAGCACGGTGGCCTTCGACATCCTCTTCAACGAGGGCCAGCGCCGCTATCTGGAATCCCTCAATGCCTACGCGCGTCAGTTCGTCCAGCCGGCGGCACGGCCGGACGTGGATGCCGTATTCGGCATTCCGCCGACGGTGGCCATCGAGCAGCGCACCAGTCGGGGCGGGCACAAGAGCACCGTCGCCACGATGACCGAGCTGCATCATTTCCTGCGTCTGCTGTTCGTCAAACTCGGCACGCAGTACTGCCCCGAATGCGACCTGCCCATCCGGGAGCAGAGCCGCGAGTCCATCGCCGCCCATCTCATCGAAGCCCATCGCGGCGAGGCGGTCACGCTTCTGGCGCCGCTGATCGTGGCCCGCAAGGGGTACTACACCGACCTCGCCCAGTGGGCCGCTGGCAAGGGCTTCAGCCAGCTGCGGGTCGATGGCGAGGATCTGCCCACCGATGACTGGCCGCGACTCGACCGCTACCAGGAACATGACATCGATCTGCCGGTCGCCGCCCTGGCACCGGATCCGGCCGACGAAAACGCACTGGATGCCGCCCTGGCGCAGGTCCTCGGTTACGGCAAGGGCCAGGTCAAGGTGGTCACGGCGACGGGTGAGACGACACTGTATTCCACCGAGCGCGCCTGTCCCGGCTGCAATCGCAGCTTCGCGCCGCTGGATCCGCGGCTTTTCTCCTACAACACGCGTCATGGCTGGTGTCCGACGTGTTTTGGCACCGGCGTCGTACTCAAGGGCTTCGATGCCGAGCAGACCGGCGAGGAGCGACAGTGGCGGACCGGGGACGAGGAAGGACCGCGGGTCTGCCCGGCCTGTCACGGCCATCGGTTGCGGCCGGAGGCACTGGCCGTCCGCTTTCTCGACCGGGGCATCGCCGACTACGGTGGCTTTTCGGTGGGCGAGGCCGAGGCATTCTTCCGCGATATCGAGCTGACCGGGCGGGATGCCGCCATTGCCCGTGACATCCTGGCCGAACTCCAGGGGCGTCTGGGATTCCTGGAGGCGGTCGGGCTCGGCTACCTCACCCTGGATCGGGCCGCGCCGACCCTCTCCGGCGGGGAAGCCCAGCGCATCCGGCTCGCGGCCCAGCTCGGTTCCAACCTGCAGGGCGTCTGCTACATCCTCGATGAACCGACCATCGGCCTGCATGCGCGCGACAATCGGATGCTCCTCGACACGCTGGCCGCCCTGGAGGCCAAGGGAAACACCATGGTCGTGGTTGAACACGACGAGGATACGATCCGCCGCGCCGAGCATGTGATCGACCTCGGCCCCGGGGCCGGTGTCCAGGGCGGACGGATCGTAGCCGAGGGCCGACTCGACGACCTGCTTGCCAACCCGGACTCCGTCACCGGGCGGGCCCTGTCCAATCCCGTGCATCACCCCCAGCGCGGTGAACGCCGCGATGCTCATACCGCGGAATCCATCGAGCTACGGGGGGTCGATGCGAACAATCTCCGCAACGTGAACGCGCGCATCCCGCTGGGCCGGCTGACCGCGGTGAGCGGCGTGTCGGGATCCGGCAAGAGCACGCTGGTCCGAGAGGTGTTGCATGGCAGCCTGAAGGGCCGGCTTGGCCGATCGGGACGTGCCGATGCCGCATCGCATGGCTGTCGGGACATCATCGGCTGGCAGGCACTGGATCGCGTCCTCGAGGTCGACCAGACGCCCATCGGCAAGACGCCCCGCTCCTGTCCGGTCACCTATGTCGGCATCTACGACGAGATACGGCGCCTGTTCGCCCAGACGGAAGAGGCCCGGATCCGGGGTTACGGGCCGGGGCGCTTCTCGTTCAACACCAGCGAGGGCCGCTGCCCGGACTGCGAGGGACAGGGCGTGCGGCGGATCGAGATGAATTTCCTCCCCGATGTCACTGTACCCTGCGAGACCTGCCGCGGGCAGCGTTTCACGCCGGAGACCCTGGCGGTGACCTGGCGGGGCTGTTCGATCGGTGATGTGTTGAACATGGACATCGAGACCGCGGTGGATTTCTTCGCCGCACACAAGCGCCTGCATCACACCCTGGGCCTGCTGCGCGATACCGGGCTGGGGTATCTTACCCTGGGTCAACCGAGCCCGACGCTCTCCGGGGGCGAGGCCCAGCGGATCAAGCTCGTCAGCGAGCTGGCCAAGGCCCGGCCGGAGGCGGGAAGGACGGCCACGGCGAGAACGCTCTACATCCTCGATGAACCCACCGTCGGGCTTCATATCGCGGATGTCGAACGGCTCACCGGTGTGCTGCATCGGCTGGTCGATGCCGGACACAGCGTCGTCGTGATCGAGCACAACCTGGATGTGCTCGCCGAGGCGGACTGGCTCATCGACCTCGGGCCGGAGGGTGGCGATGGAGGTGGACGTATCGTCGTTCAGGGTACGCCGGAGCAGGTCTGCCGCAATCGCGAATCGCATACCGGCCGGCTCCTTGCGGAGTTCATGGCCGACCGGCGGTAACCCAGCACCGCGTCCGAGGGGGCGCGTCCAGCGCCCCCGGCGTCATATCAAACCAGCATGTCGGTGTCATAGCTGGCGATCAGGTCGTTGAAATCGAGATCCCCGCCCTGCGTCGCCCGCGTATCCTCGAACACCATCGTGTTTTCACCGATCGCGTACGCATGGGAAGAATCCTCCGCGAGATCATGCCCGAGCAGGAACAGATCGTCGCTCTGTGTGAGAAGCACGGGCGCGTAAAAGCCCGCCGATAGGCCCTCCCAGGTCACATCGGCCTCACTGAAGGGGTTGAGCGTAATACTGGAGACATATTTGTCGCCGGTGACAGCCGAGCGGACGGCCTGATCAAATGCATCAGTATCCTCCTCAAGGCCCTGATAGGTAATCGATCCGGTGGTTTCATCCCGATCGACCCTGACCATTGAGAACACATTGGTGTTGGCCGCTGCTGCCTGAAGCGTCCACGTCACCATCTCGCCATCATCGAGTTTGATCAGCGCATCATCCGGATCCAGTGCTTCCGAGCTGGAGGGATCACTACTTCCCGAATCCGCGACCGGCAGGAAATTAAGGTTGAAGGAAAGCAACGGCCCCTTGTCCCCGTCCGAGACAACGTTGTACTCGTATCCACCATCCACCTGGCGGTATTCATTGATCGCCAGGCTGTCCTCCCTTCCGTTACCCGCCCTTGCCACGAACTCAAGCTCGTCGCCGACGACGAGCCCGATCCTCTGAGAGTCGGTGATCTGACCCAGCGATGCCTCATGGCTGGACCCACCGAGACTACCCTCATAGTGACGAGTGCCATCACTGGAGGTCTTGTAGATATCAACGAAGGCAAACTCCTTCGAAGCAACGGAATCCAGGCTCAGCCGCACATCGGTGTCAATCCCCTCCGCGCCGACAAACCTCAGCGATTCAGCGTCCACGCCACCCGAGCCGCCGGTTCTCAGCGTCTGCCCGGTCTGTGCATCCGCCGTGTCCCACTCAAAGCCCATCACCCCGAATGCATCGAGGAGATGCACGTCGAGCCCACCGGCCAGAACACCCGCACGACTGGTGTCGTAGATGTTCTCGTAGAGCTCAAAGGCATTGTTGAAGTAGGGCCCCGGACCGGAGTCAGTATTGCGATTCTCGAAGACGTGGAGCACCCCTTTCTGACCGGCCCTGATGTCCCAAAAGGCATTGTCAATCGTCTCAACCTCAAGCCGGTAATACGCCATGTGAGTATTACTGTCAGGGTCGAAGGACTCCCAAACCGGCTTCTCGCCATGCCAGGCCGACTGGTCGAATACCGCGGGTACCGCCGCATTCGTGCTGTCATAAGTGCCGAGGAAATCGGCCTGTGGCTCATTGTTATTGCCGGCTCCGAAGAGATCTCGAGTGTCGGAGTTGATACGGAGCTCACCGGCTCCTGTCCACGCCGATGGAATCGTGACTGCGCCGTCCGTGCTATTGCCGAAACTCACGATCTCAAATGGGGTATCCAGCGCATCACCCGCCTTGTCCTGCAGCGTCGCCAGGGAGGTCGCGACGGTCGTGTTATCCGTATAACCCCCATCCAGGAAACGATAGGTCATGGGGTCTGCAATGCTTGACAACGAATCATCCTTGACCGGTCCACCCGCTTTCACCGTGCCATCGGCAAGATCAAGCGGGACCGCGACGCCGGCAGCAATATCCAGGTACGAGTCATTGAGCCGCTGCCATTCCTCCTGGAACAGGCTGAGCACGTCCTCCCCCGCCGAGGCTGCCTCGTCGACGATCTTGACCAGAAATTTCTTCACCAGTTCCGGGGCGTTCAACTCGTTGATTTTCGCGACAAGTTGGTCCTGAACCCAATTCTCGCCACCTTGCAGGACCTCGAGCAGGATATTCTCGGACGCCGCAGCGCCACCGAACGCCGATGAGGCAGAGGTTGCGTCAATGAGCGAAACCTGAGACTCCAAGCTGTCCCGGATCTTGCCCGTCTGAACCTGTTGGGTGCCATCGACGGATTGCCGAATGAATTCCGCCTGGTATTCAGACGAGTAGAAATCCAATAGGGGCGCTGTTTCATTGTTCGGCGACACAATGAACTTGGCCGGTGCAATGTAGTCGCCGGTAGGGCGCCCAGGCGTCGTTGAGGTTGCCTGCGTCAGAAAGAGCGCCTCGTCGCCGGCGTCATAATACGAGGCAATCGGGTCCATCTGTAACGAGACCGGGAACATGATGGATTTATCCTGCGACCAGGCGTTTCTCGTCCCGTCCAGCCCCGACAGTGTCGCTGACATGTTGTAGGACGAATAAACGATCTCCTCGTTCACGTTCAACCAACTCAGTGATCCATCCGGATCAAGCGTCCCACTGAGGACCGCTGCAAGCTCAAGGGGCGCATCCAATGCCGGGATTTCAGAAAGGCCACGGAATGCAATATCCACGAGCGATCCGTAGAAGCTCTCTGTGACCGATGCGGCCTCCTGCTCGCTAACCAGGGGGATCGAATTGATCTTATCGAACAAAGGCAACTCACGGACGTGATTCGAAAGACTCTGTTTGACCAGTGCCTCTGGTGTTTTTCCCTGATCAGCCGGATCAAAGGCTATTTTTTGCTGCCCCATATAACCGGTGGTAAACCAATCGGTGGGATTCTCCAAAAGGTCAGCAGCAAACGCCGGCGAATACGCCAGCATTGACAGGAACCAGGACCCACCCGAGTTCCCCGAGGCGCCTTCAAAGTCACTGAAGAGCTCTGAAAGACCGAACGTCTCACCGCCGTTGATACGCGCCTGCGCCGACTGCGTCAGCGCGCCAATCATGGCCGAGTTCACCGTATGGGAGTTCCATCCGCCACCGGAGAATGTGACGTAATTGGCCGACTTTGCATTACTCATCTTGTCGTTCTCACTTTTATGATGCGTGCGCTCTTGCGCTTTGTCAGGCGAACTGGATGTTCACCAGAAGATCATTGAAATCACGGTCACTCACACCAGCGAGATGCAGATCCTCGATTCCATACCAGATCTCTCCCTCCGCCGAGGGCAATTCCACGATCTGGCTCTGGTCGCCACGGTTGGCGTCAGAGAAGGAAGAACTGAGGTCCGTCTCGCTATCGTCGTGCAGGACGAGCAGCCCATAGACCGTCCCGGCATCGAGATTGAGGCCATTGATTGCCGTGGATTCACCAAAATCCGGCATCTGATTACCACGAATCACGTTCCCGCCGGTTTCGGCAAGCGCGAACGCCTGCTGGAGATAACCCGCATCACCCGGCAGGTACACCTGATCACCGACCGTAATGGCCCCCGTTACCTGGTCGGCTTCATAGAAGGCGAGTCCATTGGTCAGTTTCCCGAGTCGCGCAATTTCGACCGTGATGTCCTGACCGGCATTCTCGGGCAGTACAAGCGGATCGGATCCCTCCAACTTGAATACGGCATGGGGGTTAACGTAGCCCGGCACATCAAACACGACCTCGACATGCGATTGGCTGTGCGCCCGCACCTCGAGAATCGGCAACTCCGTCCTGACGCCGTTCGCATCCACCCATTCCGCCACCGGCAGATAGAGTCCCGAGGCAATGTCCTCGGCGGCGTTGGCAATATCCCCGAGCGCCTTGGCCTCGCGGGCCTGCCACTCACCGGGGATCATGCTGAGTGAGTAGGGCATCTGCCCGGGGCCATCACTCTGCAGGATCGTCGTCGCTGCTCCCCCTTCAATCGGCTTGAGGCCGAACGCGACGGCGCCCACGGAGGGGGTACCCTGGTCCTGTGAGTCGACCCGCATCACCGTCGGCTTCAGCGCCGTCTCGATGGCCAGCACCGAATCCACAATGCTGTTTTTCTCGTAAATCTGGCGGGCCATCCCGGGAGTCGAGAAGTCCGTCAGCATGGCGCCGTAACGCCCATCGGGCTGGCGGTCCAGGAAAAGATCCTGGAAGGCCGCGTTCAACCCCTGGTAAGTCCTCCCGTCGATGGTCACCGGGAGGTTCTTCGAATAGCCCGCCGGGCCGATCGCCGGGATGTTGAACTCCGCATAGGCATCGGAGTTGGTGGCCGAGAGATAGTTGATGTAGACCGCATCGGTCGCGTACAACCCGGCGACGTCATTCTTCTCGGCGACCGCCTTCATCGCGAGGTCTTCGAATGCCTGCCATTTTGCCTCGGAGGACCCGGGCTCGTAGAAGTCCTGCGTGATGACCGTGACTTCACCCGCCGGGTTACGCACCACCGTTCCCGTGCTGTTGTCGGCTTTGCCGGACAGATCAAGCCCCAGCGGAATCTCCGGATCGCGGGACTCGCCCGCCATCTCGCGCACCATGAGGACGATCTTGCCCCGCGCATCCGCAAGGCTCGGCACCTCATCGGCGAGGTAGAAGTTCTCGGCACCGAGCTGCTCGATGTATTTGTCCAGCAACTGATCGTAGGAGAGGTCCGTGTTATTCGCGGCATTGAGGACGAAATCGCCATCCACCACACTCGCCGACAGACCGGAATCCCGCTGCTGCTCCAGCCAGGCAAGGCCAAACTCGGCGACGAAGTGATTGATGGACTCGAGAGATTTCTCGAGCGGGCTGATCTTTGTCAGGAGAGAAGGCACGGAATCAAGGATGGTCAACACGTCGCCGGAACTGATCGGGCTGACATCGAAGCCGTAGTTGTCCTTGAGGAGCGTGTAGAAGTTCTGCTGCGCATCGTCCGATGTGAAGCGTGAGCCATCCGATGCGCCATTCAGGTTCGCACGCAGATCCTCGATGTAGTCCGGACGGATGGCCTCGAGGCGCTCCACCGAGCCATCCAGCATGAACGCCGAGAGGTTGTTCCCGAGGACATTCAGCGCCGGCTTTATCGCCCAGCCCGGAAGCCCCCCTCCGAGACTGTCCCCCAGCCAGTCGGGCTTGGAGGGATCAAAACCCTCGACCTTGAGTCCGTCTTCACGTTGCGTGTACACCAGCACCGTTTCGGTGGGGTTGCGCTCAAGGAAAGCCGAGACATCGCCCAGCGCCTGATCAAAGCCGAGATCCTGGCCGATCGGACCGTGGTAGACCTCAAGCGTATCGTCGACTTTGCGGCCCCGCAGATCGAGGAAGCGGATGCCCGCTTCCAGCTGATCCGTCACCGACAGTGTCTGGGCCTCGGCAAGCGGCGCGTTGACGAACCCGCCGAGATCCGGAAGCTTTAGATCGTCAATCCTGGTGACAAAAGTGTCGAAATCGTTATTGTCAATGCCGCCCAGCTTGTCGAGCCCGAGGAGGATCGGGCGCGCGTTATTCAGCACCTTGATGGTGTCGTCGACCAGATTGTCCCAGATCGGCGCGACCGTTCCGTACAACGTACCCGCCAGCGTGCTGTCCAGGAAGTTCTGCGCGAATGCGTAGAGCTGTGTGGTCTGAGGACTATCGTTGAGGTTGTAACGAGCCCCCGAGTCATGAGTCCCCGGCAGCGTCAGCTGCGAGAGAGAGGTCGCCCCATCGTACCGGGCCATCCAGTTACCGCCGCCGAGGGACGGTGCGAGGCCGAAGACGGCGTTATTGGAATTCTTGTCCGTCATGTCCGTTTTCCGAGACCGTGGGGAACCCGCCGGTCTCGCACAGAGGCGTCACGGACTGGTTACCTTGTCCTGATTTTTTCGATGCGATTCATCCCCATCAATTAACTAGATTAACAAGAATTTTGTCGTAAAGTTCAATCGTTATTTCCCCGCTTGAACGAGGCGAGCCGTCGACGATCCCGGCGCTCCGGTCGGTGGTCCGGCCGGGGCTGCGCGGCAGATGCCGCCCGCAGTTCAGCACGCTGCTGTGCACGCGCTTCCTGGCTGGCAGCGGTCTCCGTGTAGAGCATCTGCGCCTCCGGGGCGGGGCCGCGCTGCTCCGAGAGGCCTTCAACGTCGACCTCGAAGGTCTGCGGCCCCTTGCGGATGATCAGTCGCTGTCCCACCTTGACGGCCCGTGCGGGCTTGGCCCGGGCACCGTCGACGCTGACCTTTCCACCCTTGATGGCATCCACGGCGAGGCGACGCGTCTTGAAAAACCGCGCCGCCCAGAGCCACCGGTCGAGGCGTACCGCGTCAGCTGCCGACATGGCCCCCGTAACTTCCGTGCATGTAGCTGGTGAGTTCCGCGACCTGCAGGTCGCGCTCCCGGACCACGGCAGCCGTGAGATCACGCACCGAGATCATGCCCAGGACCCGCTCCGCCTCCATGACCGGAAGATGTCGGACATTCCGCTCCGAGACCACCGTCATCGCCTCGTCCACGGTAGCTGTCGGCGGGATCCAGAACACCTTTCGCGTCATCACCGATTCCAGCGGTGTGGCGGCGGGATCGAGGCGCTCGCCCAGAACGCGGCGCAGGACATCACGCTCGGTGAACACGCCCAGCAGCGCCTCATCCGGCGTCATGACGAGCACCGCACCAATATTGTTCCGGTTCATCAGCCCGACGGCATCAGCCACCGTCGCGTCGGGACCCAGGGCGTGGAGGGCCGCGGGACCCGCCCGCAGCAGTGATCGAATGGATTCCGCCATGTCCGCTCTCCTTACCTGCGCTTCCGCGCCTAGACCAGCGCCTCTGCGGCGATAACGATACCGTCGCGATCGGCACACAGCCACTCGCCCGGCTTGATCGTGGCGCCGGCCAGGGTCACGACAACCCCCACCTCGCCGGCATTGTTCTTTTGGCTTCGGCAGGGATGGGTATTCAACGCCTTGATGCCGATATCAAGGTCCGCGAGGTCGGCCGCATCCCGCACACAGCCATAGACCAGCAGACCACTCCAGCCGTTGTCGCGGGCCTTGGCGGCAAGCTGGTCACCCACGAGTGCGCAGCGCAGCGACCCGGCACCGTCCACGACCAGTACCCGCCCTTCCCCCGGGGTCTCGAGCACCTCCCGGACCCGGGAGTTGTCCTCGAACGTCTTGACCGTCTCGATCACGCCGGAAAACCCGTGCCGCCCGCCGTAGTCCCCGAAAATAGGGGAGAGAATACGTAGTTGCTCGACATGTTCGTCACACAGGTCGGTGGTCTTGATTGCCATCGGAAAACTCCTTTGTCCACAGGCGCAAAGCTAACCGCCCGCTTCACGGTGAGCAACTCCCGGCCCGGACGGATTTGACAGCGTACTCCGGCCGGAGCGAATCTCCCCACTGCGATCTTCCCGCCCGCTGTGTTCAAAGGTCCCCGATGACAGCCCGCAACGCCCAGGACATGGCGCCGCGTCCCGGCGCCAATCAGCTGCCCGCCCGGCTGGCGGCCCGGCAGCGTCCGATCGTGGTGGGCGTCGCCGGTGACAGCGGCAGCGGCAAGAGCACCTATACCCAGGGTCTGGAGTGGCTGCTCGGGGCCGATCGGGTCAGCCAGATCAGTCTTGACGGCTACCACGCCGAGGACCGCGCCACCCGCCGGATCTCCGGCCGCACCCCACTTGACCCCGATGCCAACCACCTGGACCAGGCGGTTGACCATCTCCGACGCCTGCGCGCCGGCCAGGCGGTGGAGATACCCGTTTACGACCATGCCACGGGGCGCTTCCAGCCTCCTCGCCGGCACAGCCCCACGCCGGTGGTCATGGTCGAGGGATTGCACACCCTCTACCCCGAATTCCGGCCGCTGCTCGATTTCTCTGTCTATGTGGATACGGCCGCGGCGGTCAAACGCGAGTGGAAACATCGCCGGGACACCCTCGAGCGCGGCTACGCCCCGGCGGATGCGGAGGCCGAGATCAGCCGTCGGGCCAGCCAGTACGAGCGCTGGATTGCCGGCCAGCAGGACGTCGCCGACGTTATCCTGCGCATCCACCCGAGCGAACTGGGGCGACTGGCCCTGGGCCGGCTGGATGCCGACGTTTCGGAGACCTGCTACCACCTCGAGGTCATCGTTGAACCCCGCGATGAAGATCCGCAGTCGTTGTTCCTGCCGGTGGATCTCAGCAACATGACCCGGCAGCACGCCATGCCCTTCATGCTGGCCACCGTTCCCAGCCAGTTTCGCGGCCGGGCGGTCAACGTGCTGCATGTCGATGGCTACATGGCCCCCGCCGCGCTGGAGACGCTGGAACAGGCCATCTGCGCATTCGCCGGCCTCGACGCGCCGGCCGGTGATCGCCCCGGCGGGCCCGCGAGACCGGCGACCGTTCGTTTTGCGCAGATGCTCGTGGCATGGCCTGTGCTCACCCGGGTGTCCGCCCTCGCCGACTAGTCCTCCAGGAACGCCTCGACCGCGGGACGCATGCGCTCCACGCAGTCGTACCCCTCGGCGATCGCCTCCTCGCCCCGATGCAGCTCCAGCAGTCCGATGTGCGCCAGCCGCGGGCTGATGAGCAGGTCCGGCGGATCGCCTGCCATGCGGCTACGGGTTATCCGGTCCTGCATCACGTTCACCGCCGTGGCGATAACGTCGAAAACGCCCGGGGCGGCATCCTGTTCGCCGCGCTGGAACTGTGCCTGAAGGGCCTCGGCGCTGTCCCGGAAGCCGCTGGAGACACGATGCCACCAGGCAAGCGGCGATCCCGATGGGCTATCGGGCTGATCGGCCGGTTCGTGATCCTCGTGATCAGTACCATGCGCCGTCGTCTGGCCGACCGGCGACTGGAGTCGCCTGCCGACGAGCCCGCCACTGAGATTGACCGCGATGACCCGATCAGCGCCCATGGCATGGCAGAGCGAGATCGGCACCGGGTTGACCAGACCGCCATCCACCAGCCACTCCCCCCTGACGTGCACCGGCGTGAATACGCCCGGCAGGGCCATCGAGGCCCGCACCGCGGTGGCCAGGTCGCCCTCCCGCAACCAGCGCTCCTGGCCGCTGTACAGATCGGTGGCGACAACACCCAGCGCCCGGTCCAGGTCCGCGAAATCCATGGCGTCGAAGGTCTTGTGGAAGCGTGCCATCAGGCGGCGTCCCTGGATAAAGCCGCCATTGCCGATATCGAAATCCATGTAGGACAGGACATCGCGGCGGTTGAGCGACCGCACCCATTGCTCGAAGGCATCGAGATGCCCACTGCCAAGCATGGCGCCGGCAATGGCACCCACCGAGGTACCCGCGATGATATCCGCCTCGATCCCCGCCTCCCGCAGCGCGCGGATCACTCCGATGTGGGCCCAGCCACGGGCTGCCCCCCCGCCCAGGGCGAGACCGATGCGCGGTTGACTGACATCGGCAACCGGCTCAGCCATCCTCGCGGATGGCCTCGAACTCGATGATCAGGTCGATGCGATCGCCGACCAGATCCCCCTCCAGGGCGTAGTCCATGCCGAAGTCACTGCGATGGATCGCGCCGCGCGCCGAGCCACCCAGCGTGTCGGCGCCGCCGATGGGATGGGCGGCACGGCGGTTGAGGGTGAGTGCGAGTTCGATCGGCCGGGTCTCGCCGAGCAGGGTCAGGTCACCCCGAAGGATGCCCCCGTCCTCGCCGGTCGGTTCATAACCGGTTGCCTCGAACCGGATCACCGGATACTGCTCGATCGCGAGGAAGTCACCGTCGCGAAGATGCCCGTCACGGTCCTCATGACCGGTAAAGACGCTCGCGGCGTCCACCGTGACACTGCCGGAGACCAGTCGTCGGGCCTCGGCATCGTAGACAAATCCGCCGGAGACGTCGGTAAATTGTCCGAGCACGCTGGCAAAGCGTGCATGTCCCGCGAGAAAACCGACGCTGACATGGCTCTCGTCGAGCACGAACCGCTCCGGCGCGGCCTGGGCACCCGTGCCGATGGAAAGCAGAAGACCCAGCAGTACGGACTTGAACGCCAGCTTGTGCATGATCGAACTCCTCAACCCTTGTCTGTCTGCCATGATGCCGCAGCATCCACGAGGAACGAATAACTCAAAAGGGCCAGCAAAGCACCTGCGAGCAGTGGCACCCAGGCCGGCGGAAAACCGGGTGCGAGGCAGACTGAAAGGCCCACCCCCTGGATGCCGCAGATCACCCGGCGGCGCTGTGACGGCGCCAGGGGCCGCCGGAGCTCGGGACGAAGCCGGCCGGCCAGGACGAAAACATAACGCCAGGCACCGATGCCGAGCACCCAGGCGCCGGCGAGCCCCAGCTGTACGACCCAGACGGATAGCACCAGCAGCAGTACCGCATCGAGCTCCATGTCGAAACGGGCACCGGCCCGGGTGACACAGTTCAGCCGCCGCGCCACGAGACCATCCAGCCCGTCCAGCAGAACGGCTGTCAACGCCAGGGCAAAGGGCAGCACGGGTTCCGCCCGCAACCCCCCGGCCGCCGGTAGCAACCCGATCAGCAGCATGACCAGCAGGCCCCGTCCCAGGGTAACGCGATCCGCCGGCGTCAGCGGTCGATTGCCACAGAGCCGCCAGAGCATGATCGCCATGGCGGCATAGGCGAGCAGGGCCAGCGGCAGGACGCCGGCGGGCAGACCCAGGACAAGACGCAGACCGCCCGCCGCCGCGGTCAGCACAATAGCGGCCACGAGCAGGTCCGGCAGGATCAGCCAGGGGATATCGGCGGCGCGACGCGGAACCAATGCTACCCTCCGCTCATCGGAAACCAGGATCACGAGTCTAGCAGCAAGGGAGCAGCCCCCGGCGATGAGTGACCGCAACGCTCAGGCCTTCTGGATAACGGCACCCGGTACGGGTGAGCATCGCAGCGAGCCGATCGGGGAACCCGGCCGGGACGAACTCCTGGTGCGCACCCTCTATACCGGCATCAGCCGCGGCACCGAGTCGCTGGTCTGGCATGGGCAGGTACCGGCCAGCGAGGCGCAAAGGATGCGGGCCCCCTTTCAGGCGGGCGACTTCCCGGCGCCTGTCAAGTACGGCTACGTCAATGTCGGTCTTGTCGAGGAAGGGCCGCCGGGTTGGCAGGGGACGA
Source organism: uncultured Ectothiorhodospiraceae bacterium (assembly GCA_913056385.1). Classification (GTDB taxonomy): domain Bacteria; phylum Pseudomonadota; class Gammaproteobacteria; order Nitrococcales; family Nitrococcaceae; genus Spiribacter. The sequence goes on along the minus strand of CAJXND010000001.1, from coordinate 87,985 downwards.
GGGTGTTCTGCCTCTACCCCCATCAAACGCGCTATACCGTGCCGGTGGATGCCGTCGAGCCGCTACCGGCGGATCTGCCCGCCGGGCGCGCCGTGCTCGCCGCCAATGCGGAAACGGCCCTGAATGCCTGCTGGGATGCCATGCCCCGGGCCGGCGAACGGATCAGCGTGATCGGTGCCGGCGTGGTCGGCACGCTCACCGCGGCCCTCTGCGCGGCGATTCCCGGCACCGAAGTGGAACTGGTCGACATCAACCCGACACGGCGCGAGACAGCGGAGCGACTGGGTATCGACTTCGCCCACCCTGATGCGGCCCGCACCGCCAACGACCGGATCATCCATGCCAGCGCGAGCGAAGACGGCCTGCAACTGGCACTGGAGGTCGCCGCCAACGAGGCCACGATCATCGAGCTCAGCTGGTTTGGCGACCGGGCCATCAGTCTGCCCCTCGGGGAGGCATTCCATTCGCGGCGTCTTACCCTCCGCTCCAGCCAGGTCGGCCGGATCCCGCCGTTGATGCACCCCCGCTGGGATCATCGGCGTCGGCTCCGCAAGGCGCTTCAGCTGCTGGCCGCCCATCCCGAATGGGCGGTGCTGATCGACGGTGAGACACCCTTTGAACAGCTGCCACAGGCCATGGGCGCCATCATGAATGGCGCCGGCCTGTGCCATCGTATCCGCTACAAGGAGTGACCATGTACCGCGTCAATGTCCGAGACCATTTCATGATTGCCCACAGCTTCCGCGGCGAGACCTTCGGCCCCGCCCAGGCGCTGCATGGTGCGACCTACGTGACGGATGCAACATTCTTCCGCGAGGATCTGGACGTCGACGGCGTGGTCGTTGACATCGCCCGTGCCACCGAGGTCCTGCGCAGCATCCTGGGCCGCTACAACCTGGCCAATCTCGACGCGCTGGCCGAGTTCGAGGGCGTGAACACCACCACGGAATATCTGGCCCGGCATATCGCCGACGCCCTCGCCTCGGCCATCCACGCCGGTGAGCTCGGCGAGACCGCCCGCTCCCTGGACCGCCTGCGCGTCACACTGCACGAATCCCATGTGGCTTCCGCCGCCTATGAGCGACCACTGCGGGCGTGAGCGGCTGTTACTTTCTGGTCCCGGGCACACTCGACCGGCCCACCGGCGGTAGCCGCTACGATCGTGAGATCGTCGAGGGGCTGCGTGAGCAGGGTCTCTCCGTGGCGGTCAGCGAACTGCCGGGTCGGTTCCCGGATGCCGATGAAACCGCCCGGGCCGCCGTCGACGCGGCGCTTGCCCCTCTGCCCGACGGGGCGAGGGTGGTGGTGGACGGGTTGGTGCTGGGCGGGCTACCGGAGGTCTTCTCGCCTCATGCCCCGCGACTGCGGCTGCATGCGCTCATCCATCACCCCCTGGCCGACGAGAGCGGGATCGATCCAGCCCTGGCCCGCCGACTGCTGGAGCGGGAGACGCAGGCAGTGGCACAGGCCCGGTGCGTCATCACCACGAGCGGGTTCACCGCCAGCCGCCTTCGGGAACTGGGCATCCACCGGGGTGCGACGGAGGTCATCGAGCCCGGCTGTTCACCCCGGCCGCTTGCCACCGGCAGCGGTGATGACACGCCCATGCTGCTGTGTGTAGCCGCATTATCTCCACGCAAGGCGCAGCACAACCTGCTCGACGCGCTCTCGCAGATCACCGATCGGCGGTGGCGATGCCGACTGGCGGGGCCGGCCGACCTTGACCCGCTCTATGCGGCGGCACTGCATGCGCAAAGGCAGACCCTGGGCCTTGCCGAGCGCGTGGAAATCGACGGCGCACTGGATGCCGGGACACTGGACGCCGCCTATCGGGCTGCGGATCTGTTCGTTCTGCCCTCGCGCTACGAGGGCTACGGCATGGTCATCAACGAGGCGGTGGCCTATGGGCTCCCCGTCCTCACGACCACCGGGGGTGCCCTCGCCACGACGCTACCGCCGGACGCCGGGCTCGCGGTTCCGCCCGATGACCCGGCGGCCCTCGCCGATGCCCTGCATCGTCTGCTGGAGGACCATGCCCTGAGGCAGTCACTCGCCGGAGGGGCTCGGCGGGCACGGGATCGGCTCGCCGACTGGGCACCCGGCGTCCAGCATTTCATGGACCTTCTGGATCGAGGTAGTGATGCCTGAGCAGTTTGCCGCCGACTGGCTCGCGCTCCGCGAACCGGCCGACCACGCCGCCCGCCCCGATCAGCTGGCCCGGCGGCTCGCGGAGGAACTCCCTGCCACGCGGCCCCTGCGGATCGCCGATCTGGGGGCGGGGGCCGGCAGCAACCTGCGCTACCTTGCCCCCCGCCTCCCGCACCCTCAGCAATGGTGGCTGATCGACCACGACCATGGGCTGCTCACCCGGGCCGGCGCGACGGAACCCGGGTCGGCCATCGCATGCGGGGCGGCGAGCGTCACCGCCACGCCCCATTCGGCGGACCTCGCCGACTTCCCGGCCTGTCTGCCTGCGGCAGTGGATCTGATCACTGCATCGGCCCTGCTGGATCTGGTCACGAATGACTGGATTGAGCGATTGGCGGACTATTGCACGGCACAGGGCCTGCCGGCCCTTCTGGCGCTGAGTTTTGACGGCTGCATGACGCTCTCGCCGGCGCTGCCGGATGACACCCTCATCAAGGCCGCCGTACTCGACCATCAGCGCGGCGAGAAGGACATGGGCAGGGCGCTGGGGCCGGAAGCAGCCGCGGCGGCCGACACCGCTTTCAGCCGGCGGGGGGCGACCGTGATCCGGCGGCGCAGCGACTGGCACCTGACACCTGCCCAGGCGCCGTTACAACGCCTGCTGCTGCAGGGATGGCATGAAGCGGCCATGGCCCGGGAACCGGGGGAGCGCGAGCGCCTGGACGCCTGGCTGGGTGCGCGGCTGACCGCTGTGGATCATAGTCATGTCCGTGTCGGCCATGAGGACGTTCTGGCAGTGCCATGCCGCGGCTGATCCGACTGCTCGTCAGCGCCGGGATCATGGGCTTTATCGCCCTGCAGTTCGGAGATGGCGTCGTCAACCAGCTCCAGCGCATCGATCCGCGCTGGGTCCTGGCCGGGCTCCTGATCACCGTCCTGCAGGTGATCCTGTCGGCCTGGCGCTGGCAGTTCACCGCGGCCAGGTTGCAGCTGACGCTGGCGGCTGGCACCGCGGTGCGCGAGTACTACCTCGCCACGCTGGTCAACCAGGTCCTGCCCGGGGGCGTGGTGGGTGACGCTCAGCGAGCCTGGCGGCATGGCAACGATGCCCCCCGGCGCGCACCGGCGTTTCAGGCCGTCGTCATTGAACGCTTCTCCGGTCAGCTGGCCATGGCCGGTCTCGCCATCCTGAGCTGGTGGCTGTGGCCGCCCGGCGAAGGCCTGATGACGGTGGGCAGCGCAGCGAGGACGGCACTGGCGGCGATCGCTGTGCTGACCGGCGGCGCGGTGCTCGCCGTGCTCATCGGCTGGCGGCCAGCCTGGCTTCGGGACTGGTGGCAGGCGCTTCGCAGCGCGCTGCTGACGCCGGCGATCCTGCCGGTGCAGTTGCTGGCCTCACTGCTGGTCGCCGGTAGCTATATCGCCGTCTATGCCTGTTGCGTGATGGCGCTGGCACCATCGAGCGGCCCCGGCGAATGGCTGCCGCTGATCCCGCTGGTCCTGTTCACCATGCTGATTCCGGCGAGCATCGCCGGCTGGGGACTGAGGGAGGGTGCAGCTGCGATGCTCTGGCCCATGGCCGGATTACCGGCAGCCGAGGGGATCAGCGCTGCCGTCCTCTACGGTGGGCTGACCCTCCTGGCCAGCACGCCGGGGCTGATCACCCTGATCCGCCGTTGAAATCCAGACGATAAAGCCGGTCATCACCGAGATCGAACTGCTCGATGGGCGGTCGCCAGGCCTCCTCCATGCGGCTGATCGCCGGTAATTGCAGCCCGGTGGGCCCGGAGCCGATGATGACCGGCGCCACCGCCAGGTAGAGGTGATCCACCAGACCGGCCGCCAGCCAGGCCGACACCGTCCTCGCGCCGCCCTCCACCAGCAGGCGCCGAACACCCGCCTCCGCCAGCGCGGCCAGGATGGTGGCCGGTGCCATGCCCACCGGCTGGATCCGGCGATCCACCGGCGGCATGGCCACTCCAGCCGGTGCGATGGCCCAGGTCGGGGCCATGCCGTCGCGGAAGATCGACCGGTGGGAATCGATTCCCTCTCGCGTGGCGGACACGACTCGAATGGGCTGGGGGCCGGCCACTTCTCGCACCGTCAGTCTCGGGTCATCGGCGACGACTGTGCCGGCGCCGACAAGCACGGCATCGCTGAGCGCGCGCAATCGGTGCAGGTGGGCACGATCCGCCGGACCGGTTACGTAATGGGAATGGCCGGTCGGTGTGGCGACGCGGCCATCGAGGCTCTGACCCAGCTGGGCGATTACCCGCACGCCCTGCTCAACCGGCCGGGCCAGGGGTGCGTAGCGTTGCCACAGGGACTGCGCCGCCTCCGCCGGAGACAGTGCCGACATGTCGGCAGCGTCCCGTCGGCCGGTCGCTTCGGCCCACTGGTCCATTGTGCCGTTGTGGCAGGCGGCGAGCAGCCGGGACCAGGCCCGATCGGGTGTATCCGGCATGGCGGTCGGGTCATCCTGTGTCATCATCACGGAATTGTTACAGTCCGGGACGGTCTATCGCCAGAGACCGGAACGAAGGAGCAACCATGCAGCGCATCCGGCGCGCACTGATCGATCTCAGGCGCGGCGAACCCGTTCATCTGGCTGACGAAGCTGGCGGGTCGCTGATACTGGCACTGGAGAACCTCACCGAAGCCCGGCTTGAACAGGCACTCGGGCTCGCCTCCGGCACTCCCGGCGTACTGCTCACCGCCCATCGGGCCGAAGCCCTCGGGCTGGACGGCCATACCGGCGATGGTGTGGCCGTCGCCGTCCCGAAAGCCAGCCTGATGAAAACCGCGCAGCAGCTGGCAAAGGGACGCGATGCCCGGCCCACCGGCACAACGGCCCGGGCACTGACCGAGGGCGAACGACAGGCCCTGGAGCTGGCGCGACGCGCAACCCTCCTGCCGGCCCTGCTGGCCATCGACAGTGACCCCGACCGCGACCGACTGGCCGGCGAGATCCAGCGGGGCGAGGTCCTCTCCATCGACCGCCGGGACGCACGGCGCTTTTTCGCCGACAGCGGCCGCCACCCGGAGCGCGTCAGCGAGGCCCGGGTGCCGCTGTCCGGCGCAGAACAATCGCGTTTCGTCCTCTACCGCGAGGCGGACGGGTTGCTCGAGCATGTCGCTCTGGTCATCGGCGATCCCCGGCAGTGGCCGAAGACACCGGCGCTACGCATGCATTCGGCCTGCCTGACGGGTGACCTGTTCGGCTCGCTGCGCTGCGACTGCGGTGAGCAGCTGCGCAGCGCCGTGCAGGCCATCGCCGAGGAGGGCGGCGGCATCCTGCTCTATCTTGCCCAGGAGGGACGCGGCATCGGCCTGGCCAACAAGCTGCGTGCCTACGGCCTGCAGGATACCGGGCTCGACACCGTTGACGCCGATCAGCTGCTCGGGTTCGGCGAGGACGAGCGCCGCTACGGTGTGGCGGCCGCCATGCTGGATGACCTGGGCATCAGCCGGGTCCGTCTGATGACCAACAACCCGGGAAAGATTGCGGCGCTGGAGGAGGCCGGTATCGAGATCGCCGGCCGCGAGGCGGTCCATGGAGTGCTGAACCGCCACAACGCCCGGTATCTGACGGCCAAGGCCGATCGGGCGGGACACTGGCTCGAGGAGGTATTCGCCGACTCGGCGGCGGACGGCAATCAGCGCTGAGGATCAAGCGCCGGCACCCTGAGCCGGTCCAGCGGAAAGCCGGCGGCCTCTTCGATCACCCCGGCCAGGATTGCGCCGTAATGCGCCGCTAGACGAGCGCCCAGTGCCGCCGTGGCCAGTCGACTGTCACCGCAGACGCCCGACGGATTGAGATCGCCCGCCAGCCAGGCGAATCGAGCCGCCCGCGTCTCGGCACCCAGCCAACGGCGGTCGGCCAGTGCATCGAACTCGATCGACGGGTGATGCCCGAGCCGCGCCACATCGACTCGTGCCGGGGCGAGGTGCATCATCAGGGCCGTCTCCAGGGCACCGCCGTGCAGCCCTTCGCGGAGTTCCCGCTCCGGCACGGCCCCCGCGGGGGGTGGGAAGTCGAAATAGCAGGCCTTGACCACGAGCAGCCCGAAATCCCGGCGCAGACGCAGGGCCGCCGTATCGACGGCCGCCAGGTTGCCACCATGGGCAGAGAAGAGAACCAGCCGCCGCAGTCCCGAGCGGGCCACGGACGCACCGAGGTCGTAGAGGACGGCCTCGAACGTGGCCGGCCCGAGCGCCAGCGTCCCGGGATACGCGCCATGCTCGATCCCCTGGCCGATGCTCAGCACCGGCAGGCACAACAGCGACAGTGCCGACGGGCAGCGGTTCATGGCCTCCTCGACCAGGCCTTGCGCGATTCGCGTATCCGTGTCCAGCGGCAGATGGGGCCCGTGCTGCTCTACCGCGCCCAGCGGCAGCAGGGCAACCGATTCGGGCGACCGGTAATCCGCCAGGCCGGCGCTGTCGAGTTCCGCCCAGCGGTGAACGGTCACGCTCTGCCCTCCAGCGCATCAAGACGCTGCGCGAGCAATCCGGGGAAGCGCTTGTACCAGGTGGCGTTCAACGGCGAGGGATGCGGCAGCGGATGGATTTCCAGGGTGCGGGCCGCCCCCTGCGGACCGGCGAAATCGATGGTCAGCGAGGTCTCGAACCGGTCCGGTTGTTGCCAGTGATGCTCGAGACGCTGACGCACCTGGCGATCCTGGTCGATACCGAACCAGAAGAACGCTTCCCGGCCGAGGCTGATGACATGGCGTCCTCCCCAGAGGGAGAGCAGCACCTCCGCCACCAGCGGCTGGAACGCTCGCTTGACGCGCATGGACCAGGCGCGGTTGCCCTCCGGCTTGTACGGTACGGTATTGGCCCAGAAATACGCCTCACCGGCCTTCAGTGCGTCGTCGGTATCGACCATCTCACCGTGGTGGTGCCGCCGGTAGAGCACACGGCGGACCTGCCGGCCTCCGGCGCCGATGAACGGCACCCCGACGTGCACCTCGTCCCGTCCGGGATCGCGGCCAAAAAAGGCGATCCGGGCATCCCCGGGCCCCAGGCCAAAGATCGGGTCGCGGGGATCACGCCCGGCCCGTGCGTAGACCGGATCGTCACGCTGCGGGAGATCCCCGGCGGCGTCCCGGAAGCGGGCAAGCAGCCCGGCGGGCAGACGACACATGTCAGTGCAGTGTCGCCTGGCGCTCTCGGGTCTCCTTGAGCACACCCACGACATCCTCCTCCCAGCTCTTCGCGAGTGGCGACTGCGCCACCAGCGCCGAGACTTCGTCGGCACTGACCGGGTCACCTCCCTCGTCACCCACCGCCAGGCGCGTATGGTGTTCATCCCGCAGTTCGTAGGCGCGCTCGCCGCTGTCGCCGTCGCCCACGCGCAGGGTGATTTCATCGGCCTCGACCACGGCCCGCCAGTTGACCTGGGCCATCCAGCCGCGGGCATTGGAGTAAAGCGATACCCCGGCGAGCTCATGTCCGCTGCCCCGCTGGTTGTCCATGACATGGACGCTGCTGGATAGATGCTCGAACGGGCTGTCCTCGAGAATCTTCAGGAGCTGCTTTTTCGGGATCACGGTGTCTGCGCTCATCGGATTCACCCCAACGGCAATTGTTCTGACGTTCTGGCATCATACAACCCGATTGGCGGTCTGTTGAGCCGTGCGCGTATGGCGTATGCTCCAGATCGACAGTCCGAACGCGGAGCGACCGGCCTCTAGTCATGTCCAACACAGCCAATCAGCGACGCCGCCGTGCCGAGCGCACGCGGGCATTCATCGATGAATTGATCAAGCGTTTCCCGGCCTGTTTCACGGCCCGGCGTGACGATATCCGGCCATTGGCGATCGGTATCGAGAAGGATATCCGCAAGGCACTGGACAATGGCGACGAGGAAAGCGCTGTTCCCACCTGGCTGATCCGCCAGGCCCTGGCGCGGTACACCCGCTCACCGGCTTATCTGAATGCCATCATCGCCGGCCACGAACGGATCAACCTGGCCGGCGAAACGGTCGAAGCCGTGACCGAACAGGCTATTGCGCGGGCCCGCGAGCAGCGCAACGAGCAGAAGGCGAAAGCGGCGGAGCGCAGGCGGCTGCGAGCCGAGGAGGCGGCGGAGCAGCGCCGGCAGGACAAGCTCCAGCAGCTCGCCGACCGATTCAATCACTAGATCATCGCCATCAGCGACGAGAGCAGACAAGTGGAGCGACAAATCAATCTTGCGGAAATGAGCCGTGAGGCACTGGACGCGCTTCGCGCCCAGGTGGACAGCGAACTGGAGGCGCGTGCCTTCGAAGAGCAGCTGCGACGCGAACTGCAGTCGCATCTCAAAAAGCAGGCATGGATCGACCGTCATCACGAGGGCCAGCGGCGGCGCCGCTAGCCTCTCCCCGCTCCCATGCAGCCTGCCCGAATCGTTTCCCTCCTGCCCGGCGCCACCGAAATCGTCTCGGCCCTGGGCCTGGCGGATCGGCTGGTCGGCATCTCCGCGGAATGCGACCAACCACCCTCCATCCTCAATCGCCGGCGGGTCAGCATCGCCGCCCTTGATCCACAGGAAACCGACCCGGCCGCCATCGACCGCGAGGTACGCGATCGGCTGGCATCGGGCGCGCCACTGTTCCAGGCCGATCCGGCGGCCCTCCGCGAGCTCGAGCCCGGGCTCATCCTCTCCCAGTCACTCTGCGACGTCTGCGCCGCGACCCCGGGGAGCCTCACCGCCGAGGCCATCGGCGCCGCCGAGGTACTGGCCCTCGACGGTCGGGATCTGGACGGACTGCTGGAGGACATCCGCCGGGTGGCGGAGGCAGCGGGTGTTCCGGACACGGGCCATGCATTGATCGACACGCTGGATCGGCGCCGTCGGGCCGTGCGACGGCATCAAACGCCCTCAAGGCGGGTGCTGACCGTGGAGTGGCCCGATCCGCTGTTCATTGGCGGCCACTGGATCCCCGACATGGTTGTCACCGCCGGTGGCGAGTCGCTGGGTGCGCCCGGCGAACACTCGGTTGTCGTCGACTGGGGAACCGTGCGGCGATTCGACCCCGAAATCATCGTCATGCTGCCCTGTGGGCAATCCGTTGCCGGCGCCGCACAGGGGCTGGATTCAATGCGCTCGCGGCCGGGATGGGACGAGCTGGCGGCCGTGCGGAACGGGGCGGTGTATCTGGTCGACGGCAATCGCTTTTTCAGCCGGCCAGGCCCGGCGGCCTTCACCGGGCTGGAGCTCATGGCCCACATTCTCGGCACTGGCCAGCCGGATCCCGCGCCGGGATACTGGCGTCAGGCTCGCCGCGAAGAACTCGGGGAAGCCGCCTGAGCGGGCAAGGGAGTGATGTCCATGGGTTGGGAAGGCTGGCTGACGATCGCCGTCGTGCTGTCGGTGCTGGGCGGACTGGTGAGTGGTCGTGCCTCGCCTGTCGGGATTCTGTTCAGCGGCCTCGCGGTGCTGATCACGGCCACCGCAATCAGCGGCACGGAGCAGCTGCTCACAACGACTGCGGCCGCCGAAGGCTTCGGCAGCAGCGGCCTGATCACCGTCGGGCTGCTGTTCGTGGTGGCCGCCGGGCTTACCCGCACCGGCGCCGTGGCGCTGATCGCGAACCCGCTCATTGGCCGGGCGGAGGGTCTGCGCTCGGCCCAGTGGCGGCTACTGACACCCGTGGCGGGCCTCAGCGCCTTTCTCAACAACACCCCCATCGTCGCCCTGTTTCTGCCGGTGGTGGACGATCTCGCGCGACGACTGCAACTCCCGGCCTCGCGGCTCTACCTGCCGCTCAGCTATGCGGCCATCCTGGGCGGCACCTGTACCCTGATCGGGACCAGCACGAACCTGATCGTCAATGATCTGCTGCGCACACAGAATGCGGCCCCGGGTCTCGCGCTGTTCGACCTGGCCTGGGTTGGCGTACCGGCCACCCTGGCCGGACTCGCCTATCTACTGATCGCCTCCCCCTGGCTATTGCCGGATCGTCGTGATGCCACCGCGGACCGCCTCGACCCGAAGCGCTATACAGTGGAGGTCGAGGTCACGGCGGAGGGACCGCTGGTGGGCAAGAGCATCGAAGAGGCCGGCCTGCGCCATCTGCCCGGGCTTTTCCTCGCCGAGATCGAGCGTGGTGGTCGCGTCATCCCGGCGGTGGGGCCCACCGAGCAGCTTCAGGGCAGCGACCGGCTGGTGTTTGTCGGCGTACTCGAGTCGGTGGTCGACCTGCACAAGATGCGCGGTCTCAAGCCGGCCACGGACGCGGTGGAAGACCTGGAAGAGCCGCGTCGCGAGCGCTGCCTGGTGGAAGCGGTTGTCTCGGAGGCCTGCCCCCTGGTCGGCCGCAGCATCCGTGCCGGCCGTTTCCGTGAGCGCTACCAGGCAGCGGTGATCGCCGTTGCCCGGGGCGGCCGCCAGTTGCCTGGCAAGATCGGCGACATCGTCCTGCGGCCTGGCGATACCCTGCTGCTGGAGACACATCCCAGTTTTCTGGAGCGCCAGCGCGACGCCCGGGACTTCTATCTGGTCAGCGGCGTGGAGGATTCGGCTCCGCCGCAGCACGAGAAAGCCTGGGTTGCGCTACCCATCCTGATCGGCATGGTCGGACTGGCGACCACCCCCTGGGTGAGCATGCTCAATGCCGCGCTGCTGGCCGCCATTGCACTGATCGTCACACGCTGCATGGATCTGGGCGAAGCCATTCGCAATATCAACTGGAACGTCCTGCTGGTGATCGGCGCGGCACTGGGCATTGGGCAGGCCATGGACAACAGCGGCGCTGCCGCGGCAATCAGCAGCCAGGTGATGGTCATGACAGCCGATCGGCCACTGCTTACCCTGGCAGCCATCTACCTGCTGACGCTGGTGGCCACCGAGCTGATCACCAACAATGCCGCGGCCGTACTGATTTTCCCGGTGGCCATGGCCGCCGCGGAGTCGCTCGGCGTGTCCGCGACGCCCTTCGTGATCGCCATCATGATCGCCGCCTCGGCCGCCTTCGCGACGCCCATCGGCTATCAGACCAATTTGATGGTGTTCGGCCCCGGCGCCTATCGCTTCACCGACTACCTCCGCTTCGGCCTGCCGCTGAACCTGATCGTGATGGCCATCGCGCTGCTGATCATCCCGCGGGTCTGGCCGCTCTAGCGACAGACCGATACCCTGTCCGAACGGTCCCAAGGAGCAAACGGAGGCCCCATGGCCCACGAATTCAATCCCGGCATGGCGCGGGAGATGGTCGAATCCGACTGGCAGGACAACATCCTCCCGGCGCTGAAGGACTTCATCCGGATCCCGGCCAAGTCGCCGGCCTTCGACGTTGAATGGGCACGGAATGGCCATATCGACGAGGCCGTCGCCCTTGCCGAGGACTGGTGTCGGCGCCAGGCACCGGCGGGCAGTCACATCGAGGTGATCCGGCTGACCGGCCGCACCCCTGTTCTGTGGGTGGATATCCCCGGCACCGGCGCCGGCGAGACCCTGCTCTACGGGCACCTCGACAAGCAGCCGGAGGCCAGCGGATGGGACGCCGACAAGGGCCCCTGGCAGCCCGTCATCGCGGATGATCGTCTCTATGGGCGCGGTGCGGCCGACGATGGCTACGCCATGTTCTCCTCGCTCGAGGCGGTGCGTCTCCTGCACGAACAGGGCGTTCCCCATCCCCGCTGCATGTTGCTCATCGAATGCGCGGAGGAAAGCGGGAGCCCAGACCTGCCCGCCTACCTCGAGCATCTCGCCGGGCGCATCGGCGATCCGGGCCTGGTGGTCTGCCTCGACTCCGGCTGCGCCAACTATGACCAGCTCTGGGTGACCACCTCGCTGCGGGGCATGGCCGCCGGCGACCTGACCGTCCGGGTACTGGACCAGGGCGTGCACTCGGGCGATGCAGGCGGGGTCGTGCCGTCCAGCTTCCGGATTGCCCGGGCCCTGCTGGAACGCCTCGAGGATTCGGCGACCGGGGATATCCGCCTCCCGGCGCTGCAGGCCGACATCCCGGACGAGCGTCGGGATCAGGCCGCGCTGGCTGCCGGCGTGGTCGGTGATGCGCTGGCCCGGAAATTCCCCCTGGCGGGTGGCACCCGTGCCAACAGCGAGGATGCCGAGACGCTCATCCTCAACCGCACCTGGCGGCCGGCGCTGGAAGTCATCGGCGCCAGCGGTCTGCCGGAGAGCAGCGAGGCCGGCAATGTCCTGCGACCGGAGACCACGCTGAGGCTGTCACTGCGCCTGCCACCCACCGTGGACGGCGATGCCGCCGGCCGGGCGGTGGCCGAGGCCCTGACCCGCGAGCCACCACAGGGGGCCGAGGTCGGTTTCCGGGCCGCCGGCGGCGCCAACGGATGGAATGCCCCCCCCTTCGCCGGCTGGCTCGGCGACAGTCTCGCCCGCGGCTCGGAAAACTGGTTCGGCAGGCCCGCCGTCTTCATGGGCGAAGGCGGCAGTATTCCTCTCATGAACCTGCTCGGCGAGCAGTTCCCGGCGGCGCGTTTCCTGGTCACCGGCGTGCTCGGCCCGGGGTCCAATGCCCACGGCCCGAACGAATTCCTCCACCTGCCCATGGCCCGGCGCCTCTGCGGCGTGGTCGCTGAGGCACTGGCGGCCCAGTCCGATGCGGCCTGAGCCACCGGGCCTCACCAGGGGATCGGTGCGCCGTCCCAGGCGAAAAACCCGCCCGAGTCCTCCGGCGCGGCGCCATCGATGCGCTCGAGGAGTTTGCCGGCGGCAAAGTCCGGGCTGAACAGCCTGTCCTCCGGTACACGACCCTGAAAGGGTTCGGAGAGGTCCGTGTCGGTGGTGCCGGGGTGCAGGGCGAGGCAGATCACGCGTTTGGCACGGCGGCCACACTCGATCGCCAGTCCGCGGGTGAACATGTTCTGGGCGGCCTTGCTGGCGCGGTAGCTGTACCAGCCGCCCAGCCGGTTATCGCCAATGCTGCCCACCCGGGCCGAAAGGCTGGCGAACACCGCCCTCTCCCGGTGGTTGAGCAGTGGCAGGAAGTATCGTGCGATCAGCGCCGGCGCTACCGTGTTGACCCGGTAGTTCTGCAACATCGCCTCCGGGGTAATGTCCTCGAGACGCTTCTCGGGCCAGATATCCGCCTCCCGGTCATGGAGGAATCCGAAGGCGTTGATCAGCAGGTGAAGCCGTGGATCGATCCCGCCGATGTGCCGGGCGAGATCGGCGATGCTCCGCTCGTCGAGGATGTCCACCGCGACAGGCGCCAGACGATCGCCATAGGCCTCGCCGAGCGCCATGAGATCCGGGCTCCGCGGCGAGCGGGTCGCCGCCCAGACCCGCCCGACCGGGCTTTCCGCCAACAACCGGCGCACAAAGGCATGACCGATACCGCCACCGGCCCCCACAACCAGGGCGGTGGATTCAGCGCTCAGCGTCTCCATCAATAAACTCCTCAAGCCGCGCTACAATGTGTGCCATGTCCCCGCCGCTCATACAGCCGACGGGCAAGGGTCTCTACTGTGCCGCCGGCGATTTCTATATCGATCCCTGGCGCCCGGTATCCCGCGCCGTGATCACCCATGCCCATGCCGACCATGCCCGCGCCGGCAGCGACCAGTACTGGGCCGCCAGCCCGGGCCTGGGCCTGTTGCGCCGCCGCCTGGGCCCGAACGGACGGATTCACGGTGTCGACTACGGTGAATCACTGCAGTTCGGTCCGGTGGCGGTCAGCCTGCATCCGGCCGGCCATATCCTGGGCTCGGCACAGGTGCGCGTCGAATACCGCGGCGAGGTCTGGGTCGCCTCCGGCGACTACAAGCGCGACGCCGACCCGACCTGCGCGCCCTTCGAGCCGCTTGCCTGCGACACCTTTATCACCGAGGCCACGTTTGCCCTCCCGGTCTATCGCTGGCCACCGGTGGCATCGGTAGCCCGCGACATTCATGGCTGGTGGCAGCGCAATGCCGAGGAGGGACGCACCACGATGCTCTTCTCCTATGCCCTGGGCAAGGCCCAGCGACTGCTGGCCGCACTGCCGGCGGAACACCCCGGGCCGATCTACCTGCACGGGGCCGTCGCCCCGCTCACCGCGGATTACCGGGATGCCGGCATCGACCTACCGCCCACCCGCATGGTCAGTGAGGCCCCGAAGGAAGAGGACTACGGCACCAGCCTGGTCATCGCACCGCCCAGCGCGGCGGGTTCCACCTGGATGCGACGGTTCCGCAAGCCGGTCACCGGATTCGCGTCCGGCTGGATGCGAATCCGTGGCAACCGCCGCCGGCGCGGTCATGATCGGGGTTTCGTGATCTCCGACCACGTCGACTGGCCCGGGCTTCTGCAGACCATCCGCGACACCGGAGCGCGCCAGGTGCTCACGACCCACGGCCGCGCGGATGAACTGGTGCGATACCTCAATGAACAGGGCCTGGAGGCTCGCCCGCTGGCCACGCTGTTCGGCGATGACGAGGACAGCGACTGATGCAGGCATTCGCAGCGCTATTCCGGGAACTGGATGAACAGCGCGGCACAAACGCCAAGGTGGCGGCCATGGCGGACTATTTCTCGAGGGTCGAGCCTGCCGACGGCGCCTGGGCAGTGTATTTCCTGAGCGGCCGGCGCCTGAAGCGCCTGATCGGGCCGATGCAGCTGCGCCAGTGGCTCGCGGATGTCAGCGGGCTGCCCGGATGGCTCGTGGAGGAGACCCATGAGCATGTCGGCGACCTCGCCGAAACCGTTGCACTGCTGCTCGAGGGCTCCGGGGATGGCGGAGCGATCGACAACCGCGGGCTCGCCGTCTGGCTGGAGGAGGACATCCAGGCCCTGCGCGAGCTTGACGACGACGCGCGACGGCAATGGGTCACCGCCGCCTGGCAGCGGCTGGATGAGGGCTCACGCTTTCTCTACACCAAACTGCTCACCGGCGCCCTGCGCGTCGGCGTGTCCCAGACCCTGGTCGAACGGGCCCTGGCCCGGGCCAGCGGCCAGCCCCGGCCGGTGATCGCCCATCGGCTGATGGGCCAATGGACCCCGGACGCGGATTTCTTTCGGGGCCTGTTCGATGAGCGCTCGGGCCGGGAGGACGCATCGCGGCCCTATCCGTTTTTCCTCGCCCATCCGCTGGAGGGCGATCCGGCGCAATCACTCGGCGCCATCGACGACTGGCAACTGGAATGGAAATGGGACGGCATCCGCGCGCAACTGGTCCGGCGGGCGGATGCGGTGCACCTGTGGTCCCGCGGCGAATCCCTGATCACCGAGACCTTTCCCGAGCTTGCACAGGGTGCCGCCCAGCTCCCGCCGGACACGGTCATTGATGGCGAGATCCTCGCCTGGAAGGAGGCGGTGATGCCCTTCGCCCAGCTCCAGCGCCGGCTGGGACGCAAACGGGTCAGTCCGCGTTTCATGCGCGAGGTGCCGGTGCGGCTGCTCGCCTACGACCTGCTGGAGGCGGACGGTCGGGATCTGCGCGAAACCCCGCTTGAGCGCCGTCGGGCCAGGCTCGAGGAACTGATGACGGGAATCGATGCGCCGCTGATGATCTCACCCCGCATTCAGTCCGATAGCTGGCGCGATCTCGCCGGTCTGCGGGAGCAGTCCCGTGAACGGGGGGTGGAGGGGATCATGCTCAAGGGACGCAGCACGGCCTACGGGACCGGACGTCCCCGCGGGCCCTGGTGGAAATGGAAAATCAGTCCACTGACCCTCGATGTCATTCTGCTGTACGCCCAGCCCGGACATGGCCGCCGGGCCAACCTCTATACCGACTACAGCTTTGCCGTACCTGATGGCGAGCGTCTCGTGCCCATCGCCAAGGCCTATTCCGGGCTGGATGACGCCGAGATCCGGCGACTCGACCGATGGATCCGCCGCCACACGCGGGAGCGGTTCGGGCCGGTGCGCTCCGTTGAACCGGTCCAGGTCTTCGAACTCGCCTTCGAGGGCATTGCCCCCTCTTCGCGCCACAAATCCGGGCTTGCCCTGCGCTTTCCCAGAATCTCCCGCTGGCGTGAGGATCTCGGTCCCGGGGACGCCGATACGCTGGCCCAGGCGAAGGCCCTGCTGCCATGAGCGAAAACCCGCAGACCCGGCTGACCGACTGGTTCTCCTCCCGTGGCTGGCAGCCCGAGGCGTTCCAGCGGGCAGCCTGGGCGGCCTATGGCCGTGGCGAGAGCGGGCTGATCCATTCCGCCACCGGTTCCGGCAAATCCCTCGCCGCCTGGGGTGGCCCGCTGATCGAGGCCCTGGGCGAGGCGGACGGTGAGGACCGCCGGGACGGCCTGCGGGTGCTCTGGATCACGCCGCTGCGGGCACTGGCCGGCGATACCGTCAATAACCTGGCCGCTGCCGCCACCGGGGTCGGCCTCGACTGGCGGGTGGAAAAGCGCACCGGCGATACCGGCAGCGGTGCCCGTGCCCGGCAACGGCAGCGCCCGCCGGAGGCCCTGGTGACCACGCCGGAGAGCCTGTCGCTGCTGCTCTCCTATCGGGATGCCGCCCGGCAGTTCCGCCATCTGCGCGCCGTGGTGGTCGATGAATGGCATGAGCTCATCGGCACCAAGCGGGGTGTGCAACTGGAGCTCTGCCTGGCCCGGTTGCGGCGGCTGGCGCCGGGGCTTCGAACCTGGGGACTCTCGGCGACCCTGGGCAATCTCGAGGAGGCCCGCGACTGCCTGCTTGGCGACGACAGTGCCTCGGGGCGGCTCATCCAGGGACCACCGGCCCGCCCCATCGACATCCGCACCCTCCTGCCGGCGGCCGGCACACGCTTCCCCTGGGCCGGACACCTCGGGACCCAACTCCTCGACGACGTGGTCGACGCCCTGGAGGCCCCGCAGAGCTGTCTGCTCTTCACCAACACCCGTTCCCAGGCGGAGCGCTGGTTCGAATCCCTGCTCCGGGCCCGGCCGGATTGGCTCGAGGGCCTCGGCCTGCACCACGGGTCCATCGATCGCAGCCTGCGGGAGCGCATCGAGGCCGGCCTCGCGGCCGGTGAGTTTCGCTGCGTGGTGGCTACCTCCAGCCTCGATCTGGGCGTGGACTTCTCGCCGGTGGATCGGGTCATTCAGGTGGGCAGCCCCAAGGGGGTTGCCCGTCTGGCCCAGCGGGCCGGCCGCAGCGGCCATCAGCCCGGCCGCGACAGCCGCATCCTCTGCGTGCCCACCCATGCCCTGGAACTCGTCGAGATCGCTGCGGCCCGGCGGGCCTGGGCGGCCGGGGAAGTGGAGGCGCGGCGCCCCCTGAAACACAGCCTCGACGTGCTTGCCCAGCATCTGGTGACGCTGGCCACGGGCGATGGCTTCGAGGCCGACACCCTGCTGGATGAGGTCCGCACGACGCATGCCTATGCCGGACTGGATGACGATGCCTGGCAGTGGACCCTCGAATTCGTGACCCGCGGGGGGCCGGTGCTGGAGGCCTATCCCGACTTCCAGCGGGTGGTGCGAGGCAGCGACGGCCTCTACCGGATCGCCGGCCGCGCCCAGGCCAGCCGTCACCGAATGAGCATCGGCACGATCACCAGCGATGCCGCCATCGCCGTTCGCTACCAGGGCGGCGGGCATATCGGCACCATCGAGGAAAGCTTCATCGCCCGGCTCAAGCCCGGCGACGCCTTTCTCTTTGCCGGGCGTAGCCTCGAGCTGATCCGGGTCCGCGACCTGACCGCCTTCGTCAAGCGGGCTGGGGCCAGGCGCCAGGCGGTACCGCGCTGGCAGGGCGGCCGGCTGCCACTGTCAACGGCGCTCGCCAATCGGGTGCTCGAGCTGTTCTCGGAGGCCGCGGACGGCCATTTCCGCGAGCCCGAGATGACGGCCATCGAACCGCTGCTGCAGATCCAGTCCAGCTGGTCATCGCTTCCCCGCCCGGGGCAATTGCTGATCGAGCGCACCCGATCGCGGGAGGGTCAGCATCTCTTCGTCTACCCCTTCGCCGGGCGCCTTGCCCACGAGGGGCTGGCGACACTGACCGCCTGGCGGCTGGGCCAGCAAAGCCCGGCGACCTTCAGCCTCTCGGTCAATGACTATGGTTTCGAACTGGTTGGTGGACCATTGCCGTCCCTGGATGAGCCGGAATGGCGGGCCCTTTTCGCCGCGGACGGCCTCGTGGATGACCTGCTCGCGGCCATGAACGCCAGTGAACTCGCCCGCCGCCAGTTCCGGGACATCGCCCGGGTGGCCGGCCTGATCTTCCAGGGCTATCCCGGGCGTGGCAAGACCGCGCGGCAACTCCAGGCATCCAGCGGACTGATCTTCGACACCATCAACCGCTACGACCCCGACAACCGGTTGCTCGACCAGGCCCGGCGCGAGGTGCTGGACAGCGCCCTGGAGGTCGATCGGCTGCGCAGTGCCCTGCAGGCCATCGCCAGTGCCGAGCTGGTGGTTCACGACACAGAGCGGTTCACGCCCCTGGCCTTTCCCCTCTGGGCCGAGCGGCTGCGCAACCGCCTGACCACGCAGCGCTGGCAGGACCGCGTGGCGAAGATGGTCGCCCAGCTCGAGCGTGCGGCCGACCGCACATGAGTGCACAGACCGTCCAGATCGGCCGGCATACGCTGCAGCTACTGCCCGAGCGTGCGGTCTACTGGCCGGCACTGTCCGCACTGCTCCTCGCTGATCTGCATCTGGGCAAGGCGGCGGCCTTCCGTCGGGCGGGCCTTGCCATCCCCGAGGGTGATACCGCGTCGAGTCTGCAACGACTGGATACCCTGATCACGAACTGGCGGCCCCGGGAGGTCATCCTGCTCGGAGATATCCTGCATGTGCGGCTGGGAAGCGACCCGGCCCTGCATCGCCGGATCCTCGACTGGCGGGCCCGGCATGGCGATACCGCGATGACCGCGATCATCGGCAACCATGACCGGGAGCTCCGGCAGCTGGAACCGGCCCTGGCCTGTTACGCGGAAGGAATGGAGCGCAACGGACTGGTGCTGCGGCACCATCCTCCGGAAGGAAGCATCGGCAAGCCCTGGATCGCGGGGCACTGGCATCCGGTGGTCCGACTCGACGCCGGTGGCGACAGCCTGCGGCTGCCGGCGTTCATCCGGGAGCCCGGTGACGGACTGATACTGCCGGCCTTCGGTGGCATGACCGGCGGCGCGCCCGTGAACGCCCGTCGCGGTCGGTCGCGCTACGTCACCAGTGGCGAGGCCGTTCTGGCGGTGGACGGGCGTCAGCCCGCGGACTGAGTAGCCTGGCCCCTGGCGAGCCAAAGCCAGCGCAGCACCCACACCCAGCCCATGATCATGGTCACGCCGCCCAGGGGCGTCACCGGGCCCAGCCACCAGGGCCCGCCGAGGGTCAGCCAGTAGATACTGCCGCTGAAAAGCACGCAGCCCGCGCCAAGCAGGAAGGCGGCATGGCCGCGAATCCGTCCCGCCGGCAGACGGTCGGCGATGGCCCCCAGCACGAAGAGTGCCAGGCCATGGACCAGCTGGTACTGCACGGCGGTCTGCCAGGCGGCCCGCGTGGCCGCCGCCAGGTCTTCGTCCAGCCCATGGGCCCCGAAGGCCCCCAGGACAACGCCGGTACCGATCAGCAGCACACCGGCAACCAGGCTCCGGAACCCCTCGATATTGCCGTTCCCCTGCATCGTCAATTTCCTTCAGACAAAAAAAAGCCGACGCTGAGGCCGGCCAAGAGGAGGAGAGAGAGAAAACCATGTGTTGCGGCGCAGTATACCACTACCCTGAGGACGCCCATCAATTCCTGCGCTGCCTAGTCGCTTTGCTTGACACGCATCAATCCCGCCTTTTCCAGGCGGGTCAACCGTTCGTCGGTCCGTCGCAGCAGCTCGAGGATCTCTTCGCGCTCCCGATGCGCGTTGGCTTCGGTTTCCGCACGACGCTCATCCTCTTCTTCCCAGTGCGCCGCTTGCATCGTATTGACAATGATACCGATGAAAAGGTTCAGAATCGTGAACGCGGTCACGAGAATGAATGAAACAAAGTAGAGCCAGGCGAACGGATAAACCTCCATCACCGGGCGGGCGATGCCCATGGACCAACTCTCGAGGGTCATGACCTGGAACAGGGTGTACATGGAGCGGCCGAGCGTCCCGAACCAGGCCGGAAACTGCGCCGCGAAAAGCTCGGTGCCCATCACGCCGAAGATGTAGAAGACCAGTCCGAGCAGGAACACGATCCAGCCGATGCTGGGAATGGCCGATATCAACGCCTCGACGAGGAGACGCAGCCGCCGGACCGTGGATAGCAGACGCAGGACACGCAGTATGCGCAGGGAACGCAGAATGCTGAGCGGCCCCGCAGAGGGCACCAACGCGATCCCGACGATGACGAAGTCGAACAGGTTCCAGCCGCTGCGGAAAAACCGCGGCCCCCAGGCGAAGATCTTGATGGCGATCTCCAGGGCGAACACGCCCACGATCACCGCCTCGATTCCCAGGATCCAGCCGCCCGCCACCGCCATGACGCTCTGGGATGTGGCCAATCCCAGCAGGATCGCGTTGAGGACGATCAGGACGATGATGGTGTTATGCGGCAGAGGGGATTCGATCCACCGGCCAGCGGTCTCGCGCAGATCCTGTAACCGTTGCATGGTCAGCCTCTCCCGCGGGAATCCGCGCCGGCCGCCAATTGCGCGCGCAACCGCGTGGCCTGCTCGCGGATCGCCGCGCGCTGGGCGTCGCTCTTCCGATGCAGGTTGCGGTACTGGAACTGCAGGCGGCGATTCTGCCCCAGCCGCGCCTCATGGCGGTCGAGGAACTCCCAGTAGAGCGTGGTGAAGGGGCAGGCCCGCTCACCGGTGGCCTGCCTGGGGTCGTAGCGGCATTGGGCGCAGGCGTTGCTCATTCGGCCGATGTAAGCCCCGCTGGCGCAATAGGGCTTGGTCCCTACCACGCCCCCGTCACCAAACTGGCTCATCCCCAGCGCGTTGGGCAGGCTCACCCAATCCACCGCATCCAGATAGAGCGCCATGTGCCACTCATGGAAGGCATAGGGGTGAGCGCCGTAGAGCTGTGCAAAAAGGCCCAGCACCATCAAGCGCTGGATATGATGCGCGTAGCCGTAACGGAGCACTGCGCCCATGGCGTCCGCCACGCAGGCCATGTCGGTCTCGCCATCCCAGTAGAACGACGGCAGCGGCTCATGGTGATCCAGTGCATTGCCATCGGCATAGTCCGGCATCTTCAGCCAGTAGATTCCGCGGATGAACTCCCGCCAGCCAAGGATCTGGCGAACGAACCCCTCCACGGCGTTGAGCGGTGCATCGCCGGCGCGATAGGCCGCCTGGGCCCGCTCCAGGCAATCCCGCGGATCCAGCAGATGCAGGTTGAGCGAGGTCGACAGCCGCGCATGGTAGAGCAGCGGATCACCCACCCAGATGGCGTCCTGCCAGGTTCCGAACCAGGGCAACCGATGCCGGATGAAGTCATCCAGGGCCTCGATCGCCTGATCCGGTGTCACCGGCTGATTGAAATCCCGGGCATCCCCCGGATGGTCTGCGTACCGCTCGACGACACGGTCGATCACCTCGCGGGTGGTGGCATCGGGCTCGAAGCGCGGATGCGGCGGGAGCTCACCAGGCCCATCCCTGCCAAAGGCGGCACGATTGTCCTTGTCGAAGTTCCAGGCGCCGCCCGCCGGCTGATCACCTTCCATGAGCACGGCATGCCGCTTGCGCATGCTGCGGTAGAAATACTCGAGCGTCAGGCTCTTGCGCCCCTCGGCCCAGCGCGCGAAAGACGCCCGGCTGGCCAGGAAATGGCTGTCCCGGCGCCAGTCCAGCGCCACGCCCGACTCGTGTACCGCATCCTGCAGGTCCTGCTCGATGGCCCAGTCACCGGCCTCCATCATGACGACGGTTTCCGGCTGCAATTGCCCGATATCGGTACGCAGGTGATCGGCCAGCCCCTGGTCCGGCGCGCCGACGGGCGCCTCCTCGATGCACCGGTAACGCACGGTGATGCCCCGTGCATGGAGCTCGTCGCGCAGGTGGCGCATGGCGGAGAAGAAAAGGACAAGGCGCTGCTGATGGACGGGACCGCGCTCGGCCTCGGCCACCGCCTCGGTCATCCAGACCGTATCGCGGGCGGCATCGAGATCGTCCAGCAGCGGTCCCCGACGATCGAGCTGGTCGCCGAGTACCACGATCAGGCGCTGGCCGGCACTCACTCCGCCCGCACCTCGCGCATCGGCGGCACCAGGAGGGACGGGTCAATGCGCTGATCGAACCAATTCATCCGCCAGTCCAGATGGGCGCCGGTCACCCGCCCCGTCGCCCCCACTTCGGCGACGATATCGCCCTGCCGGATCCGCTCACCCGGCTGCACCAGGATCCGTGACAGGTGCAGGAAACTCGAGGAGAGCCCCTGGCCGTGATCGATGATCAGCGTTCCGCCGGAGAAGAACAGATCCTCCGCCGCCAGGGTCACCACGCCGTCCGAGGGGGCGACCACCGGCGTACCGGTGGCCCGGGCGATGTCAATGCCGTAGTGCGGCTGCCGCGGTTCGCCATTCAGGATGCGCTGGCTGCCGTAGATGCCCGAGATGGGCCCGGTAACCGGCCATATCCAGCCGGCGTCGAAGTGGCGCTGGTCGATTCGGCGGCTGCGCGCCTCCCTCACCCGGGCCGCATCCTCGCGGATCCGCTCCAGCGTATCCGCATCGGGACTGACCTGATTCTGCGGCAGACCGTCGATACGCTGAATATCGTAGTCCCGCGGCGCCACCGACAGCGCATGCTCGCGAGTGGTGCCATCGGCAAGGGTGACGCGGACCGTCACGGTCTGCGGTGCATCACGGCCCAGCCCCAGCAGAAAGCGCCCGGTGGCATCCACCGGGATGGCCTGGCCGAGGGCCTCGACCCGGCCGTCAGGCTCGACCTGCCCTGCCAGCAGACCGCCCTGACGCTGGGGGCCACTCACCTCGAGTGCCTGCGCCATACCGGCGAGGCCAAGCAATGCCGCCAGTATGGCGGTTCGGATGCCATCGACGGCCATGCCATCGCCTCCTTCAGGCGGCGGTTTTCACCGCCGTCATCATGTAATTGACCGCCAGGCTCCGCGTGTAACGGAAACGGCGGGTCATCGGGCTCACGGCCACCCCGGTCTGGTGAACCACCTCAAGGCCGCTCTCGGCGAGCGGACCCCGGACCTCCGCCGGCCGCCGCAGTTTGCGGTACTGGTGCGTGCCTCTGGGCAGCCAGCGCAGTATGTACTCCGCGGCGAACAGGGCCGTCAGCCCGGCGAGCGGTGTGCGGTTGATGGTGGCCACGAACATCACGCCACCGGGCCGCAGCTGTCGGGCACAGGCAGCGAGAAATCCCGGCAGGCCCTCGACATGCTCCACCACCTCCATGTTGAGCACCGCATCATAGCCGCCCGGCGGCGCCTCATGGGCCTCCACGGTTTCGCAACGATAGTCGATGGCAAGGCCCGATGCCTCGGCGTGATCCTCGGCAATGGCGATATTCCGGGCCACCGGGTCGATGCCGGTCACCCGCGCCCCCAGTCGTGCCATGGACTCGCTGAGGATACCGCCACCGCAGCCGATGTCGAGGATGGATAGGCCCTCCAGCGGCTGATCCCCGTCATGCAGATGAAAATGGTCGATCAGGCGTGTGCGAAGGTACTGGACACGGAACCGGTTGAGGCCGTGGAGTGGCCAGAACGGCCCGTCCGGGTCCCACCAGGTCGCGGCGAGACGGTCGTAGTGGGCCATCTCGCGGGGGTCAACGCTCTCGCTCGAGGAATGTTTCATGCGGGAAGGATAGTCGCCAGCGACGAATGCCGGCAAATGCCGCCGCCCGGAGGCGCCTATCGCGCCACCCCGGCTGCCGAATGCTCCCGGCGGCAGCGCGGACAGAGCCCCTCCAGCTCAATGGTCTGATCCACCAGCGCAAACCCCAGGTCCCGGGCCCGGGAATCCAGCAACGATTCGATGTCCGGGTCGTCCATTTCGGCCACGGCACGGCAGCCCCGGCAGATGAGAAACTGCCCGGTATGTCGATGCCCGGGGTGACCGCAGCCCACATAGGCATTCATCGAGGCCAGCCGATGGACCAGGCGTT
The DNA here is from genome assembly GCA_913056385.1 of uncultured Ectothiorhodospiraceae bacterium. GTDB lineage: Bacteria > Pseudomonadota > Gammaproteobacteria > Nitrococcales > Nitrococcaceae > Spiribacter. The sequence goes on along the minus strand of CAJXND010000001.1, from coordinate 63,886 downwards.
CGGCCATGAGGAAGTCGAGCGCCCGATACACGGTTGGCGGCGCAGCGGATGCCGAATCGGCCTGCAGCCGCGCCAGCAGATCATAGGCCTTCACCGGCTGATGACTGTCCCAGATCAGCTCAAGGACGCGTCGGCGAAGCGGCGTCAGTCGACGGCCCCGAGCGGCGCAGAGCCGCTCCGCCTCGGCAAGCGCCTGGTCAATGCACTGCTGATGATCATGCCCCTCGCCCGGGAAGGGGCTGACCACCGTCTGGTCGGCGCAATCGTTATCAAGTGGGTCACGCATCGGCACGGCTCCTGCTCGCCTCGACAAGACTAAGCCCATCGGCCGATGCGTGAAACCCCGACCCGGTCTCAGTGCCTGACCGGAATGCGCCGGCTGTGGGCTTCCTTCTGCTTGCCGATGGTCACGGTCAGCACGCCGTTGTCACCCTTCGCCTCGATGGCATCGGGATCGGCATCATCCGGCAGCGCGAAACGCCGGTAGAACACCCCATGGGAGCGCTCCAGTCGACGCGCGCCATGTTCTTCCCTGCTCGACTCGTCATGCCGCTCACCCTGGATGCTCAGCATGCCGTGCTCCATGGTGACCTCGATATCACTGGGCTTGACGCCCGGGATGTCAGCCTCGACCTCGTAGTGGTCGGCGGCCTCCCGGATATCCACCGCCGGCACCCACTGGCTGGTCTCCACCGTGGAGCCGTCCGGCGTCGTCGTGGCCCAGGGCGATTCGAAGAAACGGTTCAGTTCGCGATGGAGGTCAAAAAGGCCTCCCATGGGACGATAGGGTTTGAGATCCATGTCATTACCTCTTGGGGTCAGTGGTTTGAATGTCCTATTCATCCCTCCCTCAATCACGATCTGTGGATACCCACCCCCCTTTTCAAGATGCCGGCGGATCGGCCACCCGATTTCTGAGATAGACCGGGTCGAGGTGATGACCCGGCATACCCTCGCCCTCGGCGAGCCGGCGGCACGCCAGGGGCATGGCCGCCCCCATGTCGGGCACGAAGTCGGCGCCGACCGAATAGAGGCCGGTCATGGAGGCCAGATCGGGGTAGGCCTCAAAGCCGCTGCCCGCGCCGAACCACTCGCCGGCCGGGAGGCTGACCGGGACCGGCGGGCCCAGCCATTCCGCATCCACCGGCACGGTCGTCCCGGGCGTACCCGCCTGATGGCCGTAAAGGCCGCCGTAGACTTCACCCATGCGCGCATCGAGCAGCGCCAGGACGCCACCCCCCCGGCGCTCCTGCCGGATGGCCGTCTCCGCGAGGACCTGCAGGGTCGACAGCGGCACGACCGGCCGATCCAGCCCCAGCGCCAGGCCCTGGGCAACACCCACACCGATGCGAACACCGGTGAATCCGCCGGGGCCGCGGGTGCAGGCGATCGCGTCCACCGCCGTCCGGGCCAAACCTGCCTCGGCGAGCAATGCGTCGGCCAGGGCGAGCAGCAGCGCTGCATGGCCCTTGCGCTGCCGACGCAGACGGGTCTCCACCGCATCGCCGACGGCAAGGGACACGGAGCAGGTGCCGGTGCTGGCGTCGAGACCCAGCAGTACAGGGGAAGATGTCATGGTTCAGCCTCGGGTTCGGGGGCGTCCGGCGTCTCCGCCTCAAAGTCGAATTCGAGCTGGACCTCCTCATAGCGCGGATCCAGCCCACCGGCATACACCCCTTCCCGCGGGACGATGCGGTAGGTCGCCGGCTCGCCCACCGGAATGGGTGGGCCAACCTGCTGGCGTAGCCAGGCAAAACCGCCCAGCAACAGGCCGGCCCCGGCAACGGTCCAGAAGAGGCCGGGGGCGCCGATGATCGCCATCAACTGCGACGCGATCAGCGGGCCGGCGATCATGCCCACACCATGCACCAGTAACAGGCTCGCGCTGGCGCCGAGCATCTGGCGCGGCTCAAGGAAGTCGTTGGCAAGGGACAGGGAAATCGGATACAGGGTGAAGGCGAGGCCGCCCCAGAGCACCCCGAGGGCAATGATGGCCACTTCGCTGCGACCGGTGGAATAGACGATGGCGAGGCTGCAGGCCATCATCGAGAAGCTCACCCCCATGAGCACATCGCGGCGGTTGAAGCGGTCGGAGAGGTGACCGATCGGCCACTGCAGCAGGAACCCCCCCAGGATGCTGAGCCCCATCAGCAAGGCGATCCCGGCATCGCTGAATCCGGTGCTGCGGGCATAGACCGGCGCCAGCCCGAGGAAAGCCCCGTTGATCGTGCCCGCCAGCGCCGAGCCGACCACGCCCAGGGGGGAAGCGTCGAAGAGGCGCCGCAGCCCCACCCGCTCGACGACCGGGAGCGCCGGGGACGTGATGCGGGTAATGGTGACCGGCACCACCGCCGCGGCAATCAGCATCGCTGCCAGACTGAACAGCTCAAAGCTCCCGGCGCGGCCGGTCAGCAACAGGAACTGACCACCACCGAGGCCGACGTAGCTGACGATGCTGTAGACACCGAGGACCTGTCCGCGCCGCTCACTGGGCGTCCGGTCGTTGAGCCAGCTCTCGGTGACCATGTAAAGGCCCGCGAGACTGAACCCGTAAACCAGGCGCATGGCGGCCCAGAGCCACGGCTCGATCAGCAGGGGATAGACCAGGGTACTGATGGCCGCCATGGCCGCGAAGGCCGCAAAGCTGCGGATGTGCCCGACGCGCGAAATGATGCCCGCACAGACCCGGGTGGCCATGACAAAACCCACCGAGTAGCAGGCCGTGACCACGCCGATAATATCCGTGGCGAATGCCTCCTCGGACATGCGCACACCCACCAGCGTGGTCAACAGACCGCCGCCGGTGAGCAACAGGCCAAATGAGGCAAACAACGCGATGAAGGGCGACAGCGTGTGATGCATGAGGCGTACCGGAAACGAGCGCGAGCGAACACTCCGCCAACGGCGAGAGGATAGTCCACGATGCCGGCCTTGACTACGTTTTTGTTGGCGGTTTTCGCGCTGGCATTGCTAATATCGCTGCGGTCGTTCAGGCAGATCATCAGGAGGCACGATTGACCGACGAGGAAATCCCCGACCAGGGCATCCGGTTGCGCTCACCGCGCGCTGACGAGGGGGGCGCCCTGTGGGCCGTCGCCCGTGACACGGGCACGCTCGACCTCAACTCGAGCTACCTGTACATGCTGCTGGCGAGGGATTTCGCGGACACCTGCGTCGTCGCCGAACACGACGGCGAGATCGTGGGCTTTGCCAGCGGTTACCGGCGCCCGCGCCACCCCGAAGTCGTCTTCCTCTGGCAGGTGGGGATCCGCCCGGGCCTGCAGGGCAAGGGGCTCGGCAAGCGTCTGATCGCTGCCTTCCTGCGCCAGCCGGGCGCCGATCGCGCGAGCCTCCTGCAGACCACGATCGCGCCGGAGAATGACGCCTCCCGGGCCCTGTTCCAGTCGATGGCACGGGAGCTTGATACCGAATGCCGGATCAGCCCCTGCTTTGCGGCCGAGGACTTCCCCGAGTCGGGTCACTCGGCGGAGGAACTGTTCACCATTGGTCCCTACCGGCCATCGGCACTCAACCGACTCGCACCATAAGGAAAACTGCAATGAAGATCGTTGACGTTAACGACATCAAGGGCTCGGATCGCGAAGTCACCGGTCCCGGCTGGACCAGCCGCCGACTGCTGCTGAAGAAGGACGGCATGGGCTTTTCCTTCCATGAGACCGTCATCCCGGCCGGCGCGGAAATGACCCTCTGGTACAAGAATCACCTGGAGGCGGTCTACTGCGTCTCCGGCAACGGCAGCGTCGAAGATCTGGCCACCGGCGAGGTACATGAGATCCGCGACGGCGTCCTCTATGCCCTCGATAAGCATGACCGGCACACGCTGCGGGGCGGAACCGAGGACATGCGGCTGATCTGCGCCTTCAACCCGCCGGTCACGGGTCGCGAAACCCACGACGCAGACGGCGCCTACGAGCTCGTCGAGGACTGATCCGCGAAAAACGCCTCGACGGGTTCGAGATCGCGGACCAGGGGCATGGGCGGCAGGCTTTTGCGAAAGAGCCTGCCGTACGACTTGCCCAGAATCCGGGTATCGCCGAGGACGAGCACGCCCCGGTCACTGACATCGCGGATCAGGCGCCCGACGCCCTGACGGAGGCCGATAACGGCCTCGGGCACCTGGTACTCGCCAAAAGGATTCCGGCCCTGCTCCCGCAACCAGGCCACTCGGGCCTGCAATACCGGATCTCCGGGCGAGGCGAAGGGCAAGCGGTCGATCATCACGCACGAAAGCGCCGGGCCACGGACGTCCACTCCCTCCCAGAAAGACTGAGTGCCCAGCAGGACGGCGCCCGGCGTCTCCCGGAAGCGCTCCAGCAGCTGCTTCGGGGCCGCCTCGCCCTGCACCAGAAGACCCGACCACCCCCGCGCCCGCAGCCAGTCCGCCGCCTGCCGGAGGGCACGGTGACTGGTAAAGAGCAGAAAAGCGCGGCCACCGCTCGCCTCCAGCACCGGTTCCACGGCATTCAGATAGGCCTCGTTGAACCGCGCATCCCGGGGCTCGGGCAACGAGTCGGGGACATAGAGCAGCGTGTTCGAGGCATAGTCGAAGGGACTGTCGAGTCGCAGCGTCTCGGCCGAATCGAGTCCGAGCCGCCTCTGGAAGTGGTCGAATCGTCCGTCCACCGCGAGCGTCGCCGAGGTCATGATCCATGCCCGGCCATGGCGGTTACGGCTGGCCTCGAAGTGCTCGGCGACGTCAAGCGGGGTCAGGCGCAGCGCAAATCCCTGGCCGCGTGTCTCCACCCAGCCGACCCGACCACTGTCGGCATCGTCGGACAGGAATGTCCGCAATGCCGTGTGCAACTCATCGCTTCGTCGATGACAGTTCTCCAGGCCACGGCCACGCACTGCCTGGGGGGCCAGCGCCTCGACCAGATCGTGCAATGCCTCGGCCAGTTCTCGCGCGGCCTGCGCAGCCCGCGGCTCGACCTCGACCCAGGCGACTCGCAGCGAATCGCCGAGCGCAAGCCGCAACTCGGCCGTGCAGCGTTCAACCACGCCGGCCTGCTCCGAGAGGGCCGCGGAATCGCCAGCCTCTCTCTGCTGTTCGAGGCGTGTATCGCGGACAAGATCCTGGAGCTGGCGGCTGGATACCGTCACGCCGAAAAAGCGCGCGGCGGTTTCCGGCAGCTGATGGGCCTCGTCGAGGATCGTTACGTCGGCCGCCGGCAGGACCTCACCGAAACCGCCTTCGCGCAGGGCCCAGTCCGCCATCAGCAGATGATGGTTGATGACCACCACATCGGCCTCCTGGGCCTCGCGCCGTGCCTCCATGAGAAAGCAGTCGGCATACAGCGGGCAGTTCTGACCCAGGCAGTTATCCGCCGTCGAGGTCACCCGGGGCAGCAGGCGCCCGTCGATGGCCCCCAGCGGCGCTTCGGCCAGATCGCCCCGGCGCGTGTTTCCCGCCCAGGCCCTGAGGCGCTGCAACTGGTCGGCCATCTCACGGCTCTCCAGGCGTCCGGCCTCCAGGGTGCGCTCCATGCGATACAGACAGAGGTAATTGCCCCGGCCCTTCAGCAGCGCCGTGCGTACCGGCCGGTCCAGCGCGGCACAGGCCACGGGGAGATCGCGATGAAAGAGCTGATCCTGGAGCGTACGGGTACCCGTCGAGATGATCACCCGCCGGCCCGATTGCAGGGCCGGAATCAGATAGGCGAGCGTCTTGCCGGTGCCGGTACCGGCCTCCACCACAAGGGCCTTCTCCTGCTCGATGGCATCGGCAACGGCGCGGGCCATGGTGAGTTGCTCGGGGCGCGGCGCATAGCCCGGCAGAACCGCGGCCAGCGGTCCGTCGGCGGCAAGCGCCCCTTCCAGCGCCGCGGATCCGGTCATCCGGCGGCCGGACGCCGCCGGGCGGCCTCGTTGATGATGATGGCCAGGCCGGCAATACCGATGTAGGCAACCAGCGTCCAGACCGGGATGCTCAGACCGAGGACATCGTCGACCTCGGCACATTCGCCGGACCCCGACAGCACCATGTTGACCACCTCGGTCAGCGGAAACGCCTCCAGAAGGTAGTCCAGGCCCGGCCCGCAGGCAGGCACCTGATCCGGCGGCAGGGACTGCAGCCAGAGATGTCGCCAGGCAAGCCCGATGCCGGCAAGCCCCGCCAGAGCGGTCAGACCGGCAGCCAGCCGACCCGGGATGAAAACGCCGAGCAGCAATGCCGCCCCCATGGTCAGGAAGGCCATGCGCTGGAAGACGCAGAGTGGGCAGGGTTCCATGCCGCCGATCGCCTCCAGCGCCACGGCGATGGCCACGAGCGCGAAACAGACCAGCGACAGCAGCAGGTTCAGGCGCCGTGGGTGTCGGGCAAGCCCGTGCATCATGGACACGTCGCGATGGCCTCCCGGCGAGCGTTGGATCGAATCACCTGCATGACGGGCAGTTTGCCGGTTACGACGTCGCCTCGCCAGCCCGCCCCGACGGACGTTACTGTAGGGACATGGACATCCCGACGCTTGAAAACCGCTACCCGGCCCGTCTGCCGGCTGACGGCTTCCGGAGGTGCCGGCCTGTGCCCGCCACCGATCCGGCACTGTTGCTGTGGAATGGCGATCTGGCCGCGGAACTGGGCATTGGCGCCGAACGGCCTGATCATCCCGGCGCCGGTCGCCTGTGGACCGGCACGGCGCTGCTTGAGGGCAGCGTTCCGATCGCACTCGCCTATGCCGGGCATCAGTTCGGCCAGCCGGTGCCCCGACTGGGTGACGGGCGCGCGGTTGTTCTCGGGCAGCTGGCCGACCGTGCCGGCCAGCGCCATGATCTCCAGCTCAAGGGGTCGGGCCCGACGCCCTTTTCGCGGGGTGGGGATGGCCGGGCGGCACTCGGCCCGGTCCTGCGCGAATTCGTGGTCAGCGAGGCCATGCATGCCCTGGGCATCCCCACCACCCGGGCACTGGCCGCGGCGACCACCGGCGAGACGATCGACCGGCAGTTCGGCCCGGAGCCGGGCGCCGTGCTCACCCGGGTAGCATCGAGCCATCTGCGCTTCGGCAGCTTCGAGTACTTCGCCCACCGCGGCGATACCGCGGGCCTCCGATGCCTGGCGGATACCGCCATCGACTGGCACTACCCGGCATTGCGGTCGCAGCCCGCACCGATGCGCTATCTGGCGTTGCTGCGCGCGGTCATGGAGCGCACGGCAGCACTGGTCAACGAGTGGCTGCGGGTCGGCTTTATCCATGGCGTGATGAACACCGACAACATGACCCTTAGCGGGGAAACCCTGGACTACGGCCCCTGCGCCTTCATGGATCATTTCCGGCCCGATCGCGTCTACAGCGCCGTGGACCGGGCCGGACGGTATGCCTGGAACCAGCAGCCACGGATGGCGCACTGGAACCTCGCACGCCTCGCCGAATGCCTGCTGCCATTGCTTGACGAGGATGACAACGCTGCCGTCGACGCCGCCGAGGCCGTTCTGGGCGAGTATGCGCATCGGTTCGCCATCGGCCACAACCACATGCTGGCCCGCAAGCTCGGACTGGCCGACGCGGAGGACGACCCCGGGTGCTCCGGCGAAGCGGAGTCCGACCTCGGGGAGCGCCTGCTGGCATTCATGGCGCGGCATGAGGCGGATTTCACCAATACCTGGCAATTGCTCATGAAAGCCCCGCCGGATGACTGCCAACAGATCCTGCGTGTGCGCGAATGGTTCGACCAGGACGACGACCTGGACGCCTGGATGGCCGAGTACGCGGGCCGTGTGCGTGCGCTGGGGATTGATGAAGCGGCCCGCGTGCGCCACATGACGGCCGCGAACCCGGCCATCATCCCGCGCAATCACCGCGTTGAAATGGCCCTGGAGGCCGCCCGGGGGGGCGACCTGGCGCCGATCCGGCGGCTGATCGACGCCCTGCGGACGCCCTACCGATCGCCGGCGGGCTTCCCGGAACTGACGCTGCCCCCCGAACCGCGGGAGATCGTTCCGGCCACCTTCTGCGGGACCTGAGGCATGCGAACGCCCCTGGCACGGCAGAGGCGCATGGTCGAGTCACTGCTCGCCGATCCGTCGGCGCTGGACGACGGGCCGGCGAGTTGCATTGAGACGCATTTCTCCTGGGTCATCCTCACCTGGCGTTACGCTTTCAAGCTCAAGAAGGCGCTGGACGAGCCACTGCTGCACCATGAAACACCGCGTGACCGCCGGTTGGCCTGCCAGAGCGAGGTGCATCTCAACCGGCGACTGGCCGCCAACATCTACATTGGTGTGATCGGGCTCTGCGGCGATGCCGACGGAGGATGCCATCGGCGCCAGGATGAGACGGTGGAGGCGGATGAATATCTGGTCCAGATGGTGCGCCTGGACGAGCGCCGCAACCTGCAGTGGCAGATTCGGCATGGTCGCCTCGATCCCGCCGATCTGGATGCCCTGGCTGATGTCCTGGCCGCCTTCTACCGGCGCTCGCCCCCGGAATGGCTCTCGCCGGGGGAACACTGGCAGCGCATGCGGCGCCAGATCGGCGAGCAGATCGAGGAACTGGCGCGGCATTCCGTCCAACCCCGGGGCCTCGACCTCGCCAATCTGGGGTCGGCGCTGCAGCGTCTGGGCGGAGAACTGCAGCAACTCATCGAGGAACGGGTCCGAACCGGCCACATCCGGGAGGTCCATGGCGATCTGCGCCCGGAACATGTCTACTTCGCAGGCGAGCCGGTGGTCATCGACTGCCTGGAATTCTCGCGGCCGTTGCGCCTCCAGGATCCGCTCGAGGAAATCGCCTTCCTGGCCATGGAATGCGAGCGCATGGGGGCCGCGGAGGCGGCGCGCCGGCTCCGGACCCGGTTCGTGCAGACGTACGATGAAGGCCCACCGGCCGGGCTCTGGCATTTCTACGCCGCCCGTCGAGCGCTCCTCTGGGCCGTGCTCGCCATCCGTCACCGCCATCACTCGGATGCCCATGGCGAGAACGACTGGTATGACCGGGCCGGCCGCTACCTCGCCCTGGCCGAGGACCATCTGAACCGCCTGGCGGCTGAACGGAACGATCGCTGATCAGCCGTCGGCAATCGCCTCGGCCAGAATAGGACCGGCGGCGACTACGGCGAGGCGGTCGCCCAGCGCATCACCGGCTGTGCTCGCCGCGGCAACCGTATCGGTCACGTAGATCCGATCCATCGGTGCGGCCTCAAGGGTTGCCATGGCATCCCCGGTGAAAAGCCCATGGGTTGCCACGGCCAGCACCCGATCGGCACCGGCCTGCCGACATGCATTGGCCGCCCGGGCCAGTGTGCCACCGCTGCTGATCATGTCGTCGACCAGGACGGCCGTCGTCCCGGCCACCCCGCCCACGAGGGTATCGCCGCTGACCTCGCCGGCGCTTCGTTTTTTCTCCATGAACGCCAGCCCCGGCCGGGTGCCGATGCGTCCGGCGAGGATCTCTCGAAAGCGCTCGGCGCGCTTGTATCCCCCGGCGTCGGGCGAGACCACGGTGACCGCCGCCGGGCAGTCGCTCTCGAGGACTGCGTCGGCCAGCCAAGGACCTGCCTCGAGGTTGCGGACCGGCACGCGAAACGCATTCTCGAAGGCCGCCGGATTATGCACATCGAGGGTATCGACCCGGTCGACACCGGCGGCCTCCAGCAATTGGGCAACATAGCGGGTTGCCACCGGATCCAGCGGCTTTGTACGTCGATCCTTGCGCGCATAGGCCAGGTACGGCAGGACCGCCGTCACCCGGGCGGCGCGGTGATCACGCAGTTCGGCGAGCAGAAAGAGCGTCCGGATCAGGCGGTCATTGACGGAGTAGCCGTCATGACCATAAAGCGACTGCAGGACATGGCAGTCGCTGTCGGCGACCGGCTCAAGCAGGCGGGTCTTGTGCTCACCATCCTCGAAATCACGCTCCTCCAGCGCCTCAAGCTCGATGTCGAGGTGAGCGGCAACGGTACCCGCCAGATCGGTCTGACCGGCGGGGGCGAACAGGCGGAGGGATGCGCTGGTCATGTCAGCAGGTTAACCATCACGGGCCGTCGGGGCCAGTCACCGCGATGTCGGGTGGAATTTCCGATTCCCCAAGGAACGAGCGAATGGTTTTAATTGCCCACTAGGAGAACGAGTTTGAAAACTGCCATTGAAAGGAGGCAAGCCGCCATGGCCGGACAGCAGAGCGAAATGATGGATCTCGCCCGCGAATTGATGGACATCCAGCGCGAATACATGATGGGCAGCATGCAGGCACTGACGCCGACCGACGGTGAAACCGGCGGTTTCGAGAGCGTCTACCGCCGCGAGCTCGACACCACGCAGAAGGCCGTGGAGAAAACGCTGGCGCTCGAGGAGCGGGCTGTTAATGAACTGCAACGCGGCGCCGGCGACATGCCCGGCATGAACGGCATGGTCGACGTCATGTCGGAGTTTTCCCTCGGCGCACTGCGCATGCGCAGCCAGCTCTGGCAGGCCTGGTTCGAGCAGATGCGGTCCATGCGCGAGGCCGCACCGCCAGGCCCCGCGACCCCGCGCAGGAAGAGCACGGGCAGCCAGGGCTGACCGACGGGGTCTGAACGACGCCGGCTGTCGGGCTCATGCGCCGCGTCAGGCGGCAGTCGTCCGACCGGTGCCGTGACCGGGATGAGTCAGCGGAACGGCGAGGCGCCGCAATCCGGCAAGGTCCAGGAACCGGATGTTGCGGCCGCTCGCCTCGATGAGTTCACGCCGCCGGAACTGCTGAAACACGCGACTGGTGGTCTCCGGGGCGAGGCCTGCGGAGCTGCCCAGCTCTGCCCTCGTCATCGGCAGACGCAGGCGGTCCTGGGGTGCACCACCCCGGGACATCCGCTCGCGCAGGTCGAGGAGCAGGAAGGCCAGTCGCGCATCCGCCGTATGACCGGCCATGGCGGCGTACTGATCCTGTTCGGTCAGAATGACGCCACTCATCAGACGCATCAGCTGCCGGCGCAGGCGTGGATGTTCGTTGGCCACGTGAAACAGTCGCTGGTACGGCAGACCGCAGACCGCCGTGCGCTCGAGCGCAACCGTCGTGTTCACGTAGTGGTCGGAATGGATTCCGGTGAGACCGAAAAACTCGCCGGGCAGATGAAAGGCGACCACCTGCTCTTCGCCGGTCCCATCGTAGCGGATCGCCTTGATTGCGCCGATACGCACGCCGTAAATGGCCCGAAAAGGCTCGCCGGCGCGGAATATCCGTGTACCGGCCGCGACGGCTCCGTGCTGAACCGCAATGGCACGCAGGCGCTCGATCACGTCATCGCCCAGCACCTCGGGTGTCGCCGCATCAAGCGCCAGGCATGGAGAAACTTCGGACTGGTCTTGCATCGGTATCCACGCTTTTATGATCCAGGTCAAAAAGGTTGGCAGTTCCCGGGCATGAGCTCGGTGACTTTGTCACTGTTGGAGCCCCAGGGCTCGAGAGACCCTGCAATCGGCGGGTCAACGCCACGCCTCGGGGAGGAGGAATAATGAGTAATTCAGAATCAACGAATACATCGCGCCGGCGATTCCTGGCCGGATCGGCTCTGGCCGCCGGCGCCGCTGCCGGTGGTCTCGGCACCGGATCATTGCTGGCCAGCACGCCGGCAAAGGCCGTCTCGACCAACGCCCATATCGTCATCGCCGGCGCCGGTGCGGCCGGGATCTCGATTGCAACCCGCCTCACGCGACAGCTGGACGGCGCGCGGATCACGCTGATCGACAGTCGCAGAACGCACATCTACCAGCCCGGACTGACGCTGGTGGCGACGGGTGTCTGGGACGCAGCCCAGGTGGAGGACCCCAACCGGCGGTTCATCCCCCAGGTGGACGAGTGGATTCAGGACGATATCGTCGCCTTCCACCCCGATAACAATCAGGTGGAGACCGCCGGCGGCGATCGGGTCGATTATGACTACCTGGTCGTGACCACCGGCCTTCAGCTCAATTTCGATCAGATCGAGGGCATGGAGCCGGAACTGATCGGCAGCAACGGCGTTGGCTGTGTCTATGCCGATCCGCAGAACGCCACGCGAACATGGGAGGCCGCGCGTCGATTCGTCGAATCGGGCGGCGTCGGCCTTTTCACGCGCCCGCCCGGGCCCATCAAGTGCGCCGGTGCACCGCTCAAGGTCACCATGCTCATCGAGGATGCACTGCAGGACAACGGCATGCGCAACCGTGCCGAGCTCCACTACCTCCCACCGGCTGACGGGCTTTTCTCGCAGCCGGACATTCATGCATTTCTCGAGCGCTATTTCCCGGAGGAGCGCGATATCGCCATTGAGTGGCATCATCCGCTCTCGGGCATCGATCCGGAAAAGCGTCAGGCCACCTTCGCGACGCCAGAGGGTGCGCGGGTGCTGGACTACGACTTCATCCATGTCGTGCCGCCGATGTCCGCACCGGACATGATCCGCTACGGCGATCTCGGCTGGCCGGATGGCCCTTTCCAGGGCTGGCTCGAGGTCGATCAGTACACTATGCAGCACCGCCGCTACCCGAACGTGTTCGGTGCCGGTGACGTAGTGGGTACGCCGATCGGCAAGACGGCCGCCAGCGTCAAGGCCCAGGCGCCCGTTGTCGCGGACAACCTGGTCGCCGCCATCCAGGGCGGGGAGTTCCCGGCCGAGTGGAACGGCTACACCTCCTGCCCGCTCATCACCGAACGGGGCCAGGCCATGCTGGTGGAGTTCGACTTCAACCTCGAGATGACGCCGTCATTCGACTTCCTCGACCCGTTCGAGCCCCAGTGGGCGCCGTGGTTTCTCAAGGAACGCATGCTGCATGCCGCCTACAACGCCATGCTGCGTGGCCGGGTATAAGGAAAGCGATCATGGAATTCTCGATTTTCGGTATTCTTGCCGTCGTCCTCGAACTCATTCGCCCCATCCTCCTGCCACTGGCGCTGGTCATTGTGGTCGATCTTGGCCTGCTGGCGCTCGTCATCGGACGGCATCGGTCACTCAACATCTCCGGTGGCATCATCACCGCGGTGGGTCTGGGTGTGCTGCTGGGCATTGCGGCGGCGCTCTACTTCCCGATCTGGACGGGGGCCAGCCTCTCGCAATTGCAGAGTGGTATCGACTACCTCGGGGTGATCGCCGCCGGCATCGGCATCGGCATCGCATCCGGAATGATCCTCTACCCACCGCTCCAGCTACTGATGAGAAAAACCGCCTGAGGAGGTCATGAGCGACCCAACACGGCTGCAGAACATGCCCATCGCCTTTTTCGCCATGGTGATGGGCTTGTCGGGGTTGACGCTGGTCTGGCAGAAGGCCGGCGAGGTCCTCGGAACGCCGGCGGTGATCGGCCAGAGCCTGGTGTTCCTGGTGAGCGCCGTGTTCGGCGTGCTGCTGATCGCCTATCTCGTCAAGGCGGTGCGCCACCCGGCCGCGGTCAGGGCCGAGCTGGACCATCCGGTCAAGCTCAGCTTCTTTCCGACCATCAGTATCAGCCTGATACTGATCGGCACCGCCCTGCGGCATCTCATGCCCGTGCTGTCGCTCTGGCTATGGGCACTGGGCACCGCACTGCAGCTGGTGCTGACCATCTTCATCATCAATCGCTGGATGCATGACGGCCACTTTCAAGTCGTACACATGAATCCCGCCTGGTTCATCCCGGCGGTGGGCAACATCCTCGTGCCCATCGCCGGTATGGCACACGGGTATCCGTCGATCTCCTGGTTCTTTTTCAGTATCGGTGTCGTCTTCTGGGTGATCCTGCTCACCATCGTCTTCTACCGGGTCATCTTCCATGACCCGCTGCCGGGACGGCTGCTGCCAACGCTTTTCATTCTGATCGCGCCCCCGGCCGCGGGATTCATCGCCTACATGGCACTGGTCGGCGAGCTCGATACCTTCGGCAGGATCCTGGTCAACATCGCGCTGTTCCTGACGGTCCTGCTGGTCACCCAGGCCCGGCGCTTCGCCGCCCTCGACTTCGCCCTGTCATTCTGGGCCTATTCATTCCCGCTGGCCGCCATGACGGTCGCCATGATGATCTATCACGAGCTCACGGGTACGCCCTGGACGCTCTGGCTGGGAGGCATCCTGACGGCCGCCACCACGGCGCTCATCGCCTGGCTGATCGTGCTCACCGGTCGTGCCGCGGGCCGCGGACAGATCTGCGTCGCCGAGGGCTGAACAAGGCCGGCAGGGAATTGCGTCAGATCAAGTTCTCAGGGAGATCGCCTTTTCCCATTGCCCGACGACCGGTACCCTGCGTTCAGAGATTAGAACAGTTGCAAACAGATTTTCCTTTCCACAATCCAAGGGGAAGACCATGACCGACAATAATTTCAGCAACGACCGTCGTCGCCTCCTCCGGGGCGCCCTCATGGGCGTGGCCGCCGCGCCGCTTGCCTACATGAGCGTCCGGGGCTCGAATGCGCTCGCCCAGGACATGCCGAAGCTCTCGGAGGACGATCCCACGGCCATCGCCCTGAACTACGTCCACGACGCGGCGGAAAAGGACGACATGCGCGAGCCGGGTGCCATCTGCGGTAACTGTCGCCTCTACCTTGGCGATTCCGATGCGGAATGGGGCGGATGCACCGCCTTCCCGGGCAAACTGGTCAACGTCGACGGCTGGTGCAGCGCCTGGGTCGCCACCAGCTGATCACTGGCAGGCGCTCGGCAAGGCCCCCGATTCCGCTCATGCGGACCGGGGGCTTTTTTTATCCACAGTGGTTGCTACAGCGAACTTACCGGCTCGTTCCGGCTCCAACGGATCTCGACGGCTGATACCGTCGTGCAGGAACCACTTACACGAACAGAGGCAATGCAGGCATGACCCGACTGATCCTCATCGCCCTATCCCTGCTGGTCGGCGGCACCGCCACCGCGCAGGATGAGACCGAAGGCCTTCCAGCCCCCATCGCCGCCCTCGAGGATCGGGGGGCGACCATCGGCGAGTCCTTCGATGCGCCCTCCGGGTTGACGGGCTATACCGTCAGTTTCCAGGGACAGACCCTGGCGGCCTATCTTACCGCCGACGGTGACCATGTGGTGGTCGGCACCCTTCTCGATGGCGACGGCACCAACCTCTCCCAGCCGGTGCTCTCCGCCGCGGCGAATGACGCCCGACCGGAGAGCGAGTGGCAGGCGGTCTCCGAGGCGGGCTGGATCGCCGACGGCAGTGATGATGCCGACCGTGTCGTCTATGCCTTTACCGACCCCAATTGCCCGTTCTGCCATCGATTCCACGAGCAGACCCGCGACTGGGTAGAGGCCGGCGACGTACAGATCCGCCATGTCATGGTGGGCGTACTCCGTCAGGACAGCCTACCCAAGGCGGCCACCCTGCTGGCGGCGGAGGACCCGCCGGCGGCACTTGACGAGCACGAGGCGAACTTCGACAACGGTGGCATCATGCCCGCCGATCGACTCCCGGCCGAGGCCCAGCAGACCGTTCAGTCGAATAACCAGTTGATGAGCGAGCTCGGCATCCGCGGTACGCCATCGGTGTTCTACCGCGATGCGGACGGCGCCATTCGCCTGGCGCGGGGCCTGCCGAGGGGCGAGCGCCTCGATGAGGTCATGGGCGGCCCGCGGCCGGATTAATCAGTACTGCAGCCGCTCGCGGCTGCGTTCGATATAGAGTTCCCGGATCCGGTTCGTCCCGGGTCCGGGAACACCCTCCCCCACCGGCTCGCCATCGATCTCCACCACCGGAGTCACGAACGCCGTGGCACTGGTGGCGAAGGCCTCCCGCGCCGATCTGGCCTCGGCCACGCTGAAGGGCCGTTCCACCACCTCGATATCCGCCTCGGCCGCATAGTCCAGCACCGCTGCACGCGTGATGCCATGCAGAATGTCGTGGGAAAGCGGCCGCGTGACGAGCTGGCCATCGACGGTGATGAGATGGGCATTGCTGGAACTGCCCTCGGTGATATCGCCGTTTTCCACCATCCAGACATCGTCCACACCCATCTCCACCGCGGCCGATTTCATCATGGAGGGATAGAGTAGCTGAGTGGTCTTGATGTCCCGGCGATGCCAGCGTAGGTCGGGCCGCGTGATGACCCTTAGTCCACGGGCGGCTGCCGGCGCCTCCAGCAATGGCAGCGACTGGGTAAAGAGAATCACGGATGGGTCTGCCCCGGTGGGCTGGGCGAAGTCCCGGTCCGCCACGCCACGGCTGATCTGCAGATAGACCAGCCCCTCCCGCAGATCATTGCGCCGCACGAGCTCGCGATGGATACCGAGCAGATCCCCGGCCTCGGGGTCGAAGGCGATACCGAGCTCACCAAGGCTCCGGCGCAGGCGCCGCTGGTGCGCATCGAAATCCACCAGTCCGCCGTCGATAACGGCGGTGACCTCATAGACCGCATCGGCGAACAGCAGACCGCGATCGAAGATGGACAGGCTGGCGGATTCTTCCGGCAGGAAGCTGCCATTGACATGGACAATTCGCGACACGGGCAACTCCTCACCGGCTTGCGGGTTTTACGGCATGTTACCGCAGCTCTCGCCATGTGCGGACGGATGATCGCTCCGCAATGACCGCCTGCAGCACCACGCCAGGTTCCGCTGCTCGCCCCGTCGCCGCAACGGTGAGTCGATAGCCACAGGCCGCCGTGCTGCCACAGTCCGCCGCGCCGGTCGGGACGAGCCGCTCAACCAGTACGCTCGGTGGGTGATGCAGTACCACCTCGGTGGTCAGCGCTGGGAGTGTCCGGCCATGCTCGTCGAGCATCGCCCGCCATGGTGCCGCGGCGGCCTCCGGTGCCGGCGTCAGCGGCGGTCCTGCCCATTGCGCCGCCGACGCCGCCGCACGGCGCAGCGCCGTCTCGGCCACCTCGAGGGCGATGGTCCGGTCCATTGCGGTGCCGGCCGTCCGCGTCTGGACCAGAGTGCGCTCCAGACCCATCAACGTCATCAGCGCGACGATGGGAATGATGGCCAGCACGCCGACCAGCGCAACGCCCCGCTGCCGCTCTCTCACGGCCGCTGGTTGCGCAGTGCGATGGTGAGCGTCACCGGCTCGTAGAGACGGCGGTCGGTTGCCGTCTTCCCCGACTCCAGCCGCATGGGCGCGTCGAGAACGCCGGGCCTGCGATGACTCGCGACGAGCAGGTCCACCCTAACGGCGACCACGTCCCCCTCCGCGGGGCGCTCCGCCGCGGGCACATAACGGTCGACCCTTCCGTCTCCCCCATGGTCCAGCCCGAGGCGCAGCTGCAGACGCTCGACACCGACGACGAGCTCCTCGCGCCGGCCGCCCCGGGAATCCTGGCGGCGGTAGAGGCTGCGCACACCGGGTTGCCCCACTGCATCATCCACATAGAAAACCGTCCGCTCTGGCACCAGCAGCTCGATCTCGTCCGCCAGCGGACGGTAACCGCCCGGCGGCCGGCGATTGAGGCCGTCCGGACCGGGTCCGCGATGGAGAACATCGGCCGTATGACCAGCCTGGCGGAACAGGATGCAGTCGGCCGTGCCCGTGCCGGTGGCCACCAGCACCTGACCACGCTGCAACCCATGTTCACGGTCCAGTCGCAGGCGTTCGCCATCGGCGGATATGGACAGGATCCCGGCCCGGCCCAGAGAACGCAGCCGACGGATGACCAGCCGATCGCCGGCCGAAGAAGCGGACACACCGCCGATGCCATCCACCGGCGGCGAGGCCGGCTGCAGCCCATCGGCGGTCACATTGCGGCGGAAAGCCGGATGGCAGCCGGGATATCCGGACTCCCGCAGGGCCCGCCCGATCAACGCCGTCGCGAACCGGGCGCTGTCGAGGAGGCGCGTATGCGCCCGCTCCAGGCGCTCGGCCTGACGGGCACCGACCAGTAACTCCGTGGCAACCATGATCACCACCAGCCCCAGCGCCGAGGCAATCAGCAGCTCGAGCAGCGTGAAACCGCGTTGCCCGGTGCGACGTCGTCCTTTCAAGGGCCAAACTCCAGCTCGAGCCGGGCCTCTCTATCGGGGGAGCGATCGGACCATGTGATGGCGACGCGGCCGGCGGTCACGCCCGAGGTTGGCCATTCAATCCGAGCGCTCCCGGCGGGCAGGCGCGTCTGCACGCGCTCGCGCCAGGCCGTCACAGATGCGGCCGGAGGATGGTGGGGGCTGGCCGCCCGCCAGTTTTCGACGAGTTCTGTCGCCAGTAGCCGCGCCTGCAGCATGACCCCGCGCTGGCTAAGACCATCAAGCGAGTGCGCCTGGCTCATGGCCAGCCCGAGCAATCCGATACCGAGTACGAGAGCGGCGACCAGCACCTCCACAAGGGAGCTGCCGGCCTGTCCGTCGCAAAATGGAGAGGGTTGACGATGGCGCATGGGCGCCACGCTAGCAGGCGGAACCGATACGCCGGGCGACCGATGGTCAGCCGCCCAACGCCGTCCGTCAGGCGATGCGGGTCAGCCGCATTTGCTCTCGCCGCAGTTCAGACAGGTCAGACAACCGTCCATGATGATCATGGCCTTGGTATGGCACTTCCCGCAGAGCTCTGCGCCCGGCGGATAATCCCCGGTGCTGTCATCGCAGTCGGCCTCAATGGGCTCCTGCGCGGCATGCCCCTCCGCCTCGGCCTTCTTCTGCTCAATGAACCGTCGCTGATGCTCATCGAGTCCCTCGGCCTCCATCATGCCGATGGAGCGGAGATGCTGCTCCAGCACATCGCCGATCTCGGCCACCAGGGAGGGCATGAACCTGCCGCCCTTCTTGAAGTACCCGCCACGCGGATCGAAGACGCTGCGCAACTCCTCGACAAGGAACGTGCAGTCGCCGCCCTTGCGGAAAACCGCCGAGACGATCCGCGTCAGGGCGACAATCCACTGGAAGTGATCCATGTTCTTGGAGTTGATGAACACCTCGAACGGACGCCGGATTTCATGCTCCGTCCCCTCGTTGAGGATCACGTCATTGACGGTGACATAGAGGGCATGCTCGGAGAGCGGCGTCTTGATCTTGTACGTCTGACCCTCGAGGCGCTCCGGGCGCTGGAGCTCCTCGTGCATGTGCTCGATGGCGGCACTCTCGGTTGCGGCCTCGGAGGTACCCTCGGCGGACTCCCCCGCCTTCGCCTCCGCCTCGGCCCGGGCGACCTCATAGTCAATGATCTTGCTGTCGATTTTCACGGCCATGGCGACTGTCCTCAGAACTTCCCGTAATACCCTTCCTTGAGGGCGTCATAGAGATTGGCGGCGGTATGCACTTCACCGTCGTACTCGACGTCGTCGCCGCCTTTCACCTCGACGGTGCGGCCATCCTCGAGCTTGAACCGGTAAGTGGTGTTTTCCAGGTCGGACTCCTTGACCAGCACGCCCTGGAAGGCCTCCGGGTTGAACCGGAAGGTCGTGCAACCCTTCAGCCCGTTCTGGTAGGCATAGCGATAGATGTCCTTGAATTCATCGTAGGGGTATTCCGTCGGCACATTGGCCGTCTTGGAAATGCTGGAGTCGACCCACTTCTGCGCCGCCGACTGGATATCGACGTGCTGCTTGGGCGTGACGTCATCGGCAGCGATGAAGTAGTCCGGCAGATTGCGGGTTTCCGGATCGGTGCTGGGCAGCGCGCCATCATCGATGAGCGTCCGATAGGCCAGCAGCTCGAAGCTGAAGACGTCCACCTTCTCTTTCGACTTCTTCCCCTCGCGGATCACGTTACGGAAATAGTGATGCGCAAAGCTAGGCTCGATCCCGTTGGAGGCATTGTTGGCCAGTGACAGGCTGATGGTCCCGGTGGGCGCAATGGAGGTGTGATGGGTGAACCGCGCCCCCTTCTCGACCAGCTGGTCCACCAGTTCAGGCTCGACCTCGGCAACGCGCTGCATGTAGCGGCTGTAGCGCCCCCAGAGCACCCGGCCCTTGACCTTGTCGCCGACCTTGTAGCCGTCCTCGCGCAGCGCCGGCCGCCAGGCCAGCATACGCTCGGTCAACGCGAAATCCTCCTCCATGATCGGAGCCGGCCCCTTCTCGTCGGCGAGCCGAAGAGCCTCACGCCAGCCCTCGACGGCCATCTCCCGGGCCACCTGCTCGGTAAAGGCCAGCGACTCCGCGTCGCCATACTTCATGCGCAGCATGGTCACGGTGGACCCGAGGCCGAGGAAGCCCATGCCATGGCGGCGCTTGCGCTGGATTTCCTCGCGCTGACGATCCAACGGCAGGCCGTTGATCTCGACCACGTTGTCGAGCATGCGGGTGAACAGGGCCACGACACGACGGTATTCCTCCCAGTCGAAGTGCGCCCGGTCGGTGAACGGCTCCCGCACGAACTTGGTCAGGTTGACCGATCCCAGCAGGCAGGCGCCGTAGGGTGGCAAGGGCTGCTCGCCGCAGGGGTTCGTGGCGCGGATCTCCTCGCAGAACCAGTTGTTGTTCATCTCGTTGACCCGGTCAATGAGCACGAACCCCGGCTCCGCATAGTCGTACGTGGAGGTCATGATCATGTCCCAGATCCGCTGGGCCTTCACCCAGCGGTAGATCCGGCAGGCGACCAGGCCATCCTCGCGGGTCAGGTAGCCGCTTTTTCGGTTCGGCCACTCACGCCAGAGGACCTGCTCCGGATCGTTGACATCGACGCCTTCGCTCTCGGCCTCGTCGGCCTTCATGGGGAAGGCCAGCGGCCAGTCCTTGCCCTGCTCCACGGCCTGCATGAAGCCATCGGTGATCAGCAGCGAGAGGTTGAACTGACGCAGCCGGCCGTCCTCGCGTTTGGCACGGATGAAGTCCATGACGTCCGGATGGCCGACATCAAAGGTGGCCATCTGCGCACCGCGCCGGCCGCCGGCCGAGGACACCGTAAAGCACATCTTGTCGTAGATATCCATGAACGACAGCGGCCCCGAGGTGTAGGCACCGGCACCGGAGACATAGGCACCCTTGGGACGCAGGGTCGAGAACTCGTAACCAATGCCGCAGCCGGCCTTGAGCGTCAGGCCCGCCTCATGGACCTTGTCCAGGATGTCGTCCATGGAATCGCCAATGGTGGACGAGACCGTGCAGTTGATCGTGGAGGTGGCGGGCTTGTGCTCCCAGGCACCGGCGTTGGAGGTGATGCGGCCGGCGGGTATGGCCCCGCGGCGCAGGGCCCAGAGAAACTGCTCGTACCAGTATTCCTGGCGCGACTCGGGCTCCACCTCGGCCAGGGCACGGGCGACCCGCTTGTAGGTATCGTCGACGGTCTCGTCAATCACCTCCCCTTCCTTGGACTTGAGCCGGTACTTCTTGTCCCAGATATCCTCCGAGGCGGGCTGGATCGGGATCTCGGTAACGGTCTTGGGTAGCGCACGCAGTTTCGTTGCGGTCGTCATCGGGTTCTCCTTGCGCTGATCGGTTCATGGCCGAAACCGCGACAGCAGGGTGTTGCTGGCGGTTATCCACAATATGTATCGGCCTTGGACCCCCGGGCCACTACATATTGTGTAACAGCGTCTAGCGTACCCCAAGCAGAACCCAAGTCAACCGCCGGGAAAATTCAGCACTCGATATCGTGTTCGGTCACCGGAATGAAGCATGCGCCATCGCACTCGGGCTGGAGCACCAGGATCTCGGCCTTGCGGAAAACACCCGGTCCCAGCCCCTGGCTTTGATGGGCGAGGGCCTCCACGGTGGGGGTCTCCAGGGCCGATTCGGGGAGGTCGATCAGGAAGCCAACGATCCGGTCATCCTCCAGCGCCATGGCCCACCGGGCCTCCGTGGATGCCCGGCGCAGTTCGCGGTCCAGATCGGGGTCTTCAGGCGCCGCGCCTCGCCCCCTGGCAACGGCCTCGAGCAGCCGCACGCCGAGGGCCTGGCCGGCCTCGCCCTGTCGATCGCCCGGTATCTGTGCCCCACCGGCCGCCACGAAGGCGCGGGCGAATACCACCGGATCGGCCTGGCCCGCCTCCCGGACCGCCTGCCGCCCGGCGGCCACGGCGTCCCGGATCCGGGCCACCTGACGCGCGCGGAAAGCCGCCACTATTCGTAGTCTTCGTAGTCGCTGAAATGGCTGTTGGCGCTGTATTCGCGCTGGACACGGAGCTTGGCGGCGATGAACTCGCCATGCTCGACATGGAGCAGTTCGGCAATCTTGCGCACCAGCTGCTCCTCGTACCGGTCCATCTCCGAATCGGCCAGACACACCCGCCAGAGCAGCTCCACCACCTGGCATTTGCGCGCGTAATCGAACTGCTCGTTGATCAGATGCGTAAACTCGAAGTGGTCGGTCGCCTCATGGGCTTCCTGATCGGCCAGCTCAATGACCTCGGCGGTTTCCTCCGGCGAGAGATCAAAGACCTCGGTGATGCCGTCGTGGATCGCCTGAAACTCCATGCTGTGGCGCTGGTTATCGGCCTGCGCCATCTCGATGAGCAGCGCCGCCGTCGCCAGCTGCAGCCGGTGCGCCGGGGGATCCTCCCCGCCGTCGCCACCCGGGTTCATGCGCTCTTCGTAGAATCTTCTGATGGCCTCGATCATCTGCCAAGCCCGTTCCCGTTGCCTGGATAACGTACTAACTATCAGGGCTCGATGGCCGTGTCGACCACCGCGACCTGCGGTCCCTCGCCGATAACGAGCCGCTGCCCGACCCGCAGTCGGTCGGGGTTGTCGAGATCGTTGAGTTGCACGAGCGCTCGCGTCTCAACCCCATGCTGCATGGCGATAGCCCCCAGCGTATCACCCGGGCGCACCTCGTAATGGCGTCCGCCCACGGCTTCCGGCATGCCACCGGCCATCGGCAGCTGGAGGCGCTGACCGGCGCGCAGGCGCCTCGGATCGCGGATGTTGTTATGCGCCATCAGCGCCTGCAGATCCACGTCGTAACGCATGGCGATCTGCGAAAGGGTGTCGCCGGAGACCACCCGATGGGCCACATCCGGGCGTTGATCGCGATAGAGACGGGTGCCGGGCAAGGCGGCCACCTGCCCGGACCAGTCGACGCCGGCATCCCCCGGCAGGGCCAGTGCATAACCACCGGGAATGAACTTGCGGCCGTCCCAGACGGCCGGGCCCAGCGCCGGGTTCAACCGCTGAAGCATCGCCTCATCGACATCGATGCCGTCCAGCAACGTCTCCAGTGGCGTGTAGTGCGGCAGCACCACTCGAAACGGCTCCAATGGCGGATCCTGTTCCAGATCACCGAAATAATGGCGGGCGTTTGCATCCACCTCCGCCGCCGCGAGTAGTGCAGGGTAGAAATTGCGTGACGCGAACCCGAAGTAGCGCCCCGTGTACTCCCGCTGAATCGTCAGGTAATCACGCGTACCCACCTCTCGCACCGCCCGTCGCATGCCGTTGAGGCCATGGTTGTAGGCGGTGATGGCCAGCGGCCAGCTGTTGATCTCGGCGTGGTTGTGAACCAGCAGGGCGGCCGCTGCCCGGGTGCTGGCCCAGGGGTCGAGCCGCTCGTCCAGCACCGGATCAATGCGCAGAAACCGCCGCCCGGTGCCCGAGGTGAACTGCCAGAGGCCAGCCGCCCCGGCGTGGGAGCGGGCGCGCGGGTTAAAGGATGACTCGACATGGGGCAGCGCAACCAGAGCCGGCGGAGCCCCGTATTCCTCCAGCACGCTGCGGATATGGTCGCGCCAGCGCCCGGAGCGCACCAACCCCGCTTTGAATCGCTCCCGTAAGCCGCCCTGAAACCGCAGCCGTTCGGCGAGACGCCGGGCGGCCGCCGCGTCGGTCGCGGCCGGCAGCCTGGCCAGAAGACGCGCCTGGAAATCATTGGCCGGCTGCATGCCCTGGTCAGCCAGTGCATTGAGTCCACCACGGTAGCGTTCCAGCGCATCGCGCACGGTTTCGCGTCGCGCCTGCCAGTTGGGCGGCGGCTCGATGTCGACGCGACCGACCACTGTCATGGCGTGACCCGAGTCGTGAATCACGCCCTCGGACACCGACAGCTCGGTATAGATGCGCTGCCAGAACTGGATTGCCGGCTCCAGCCCGGCCGGCCTTGGCAACCGCTCGGCGAGTGCGGACCCGGAAAAAACGATGGCAACCAGGGCAGCGAGCATGAATCGTCGCTGGAGGGTTATCATGCAGCCTCCTCGGCACAGGATGTGCCATGACTGGATACTAGCCCCGGGAGGCATCCGGAGACAATGCACCCACTGCACTGGACCGTTGTTGCCGCACTGGCGGTCATCTCGACGGCAAGCGCCCTGCACGCCCTGCTCCATAAGCGTGAATCCACGGCGGCATTCGGCTGGATCGCCTTCTGCCTGCTGTTCCCGCTGGTGGGATCCATCTTCTACTACCTGTTCGGCATCAACCGCGTGCGGACCCGGGCCCGGCGGCTACGCGGACGAACAACGGCGGCCCCGGCGGAACCGGCGCCCGATGAGGATATCCCGGACCGGATTCCCTCGGCTTTCCGTACCCAGGCCCAGATCTCCAGTGCCGTGACGCAACTGCCCCTGACCCGCGGCAACAGCGTCGAGCGCCTTTTCGGCGGCGAGGCCGCCTACCCGGAAATGCTCGCGGCCATCGAACAGGCCAGCCAGCGGGTCTATCTCTCGACCTATATCTTCGAGTCCAATGACAGCGGCCATCAGTTTGCCAGGGCGCTGGCGGGCGCCCATGACCGTGGCGTCGATGTGCGCGTCCTGCTGGATGGTGCCGGCGAGTGGTACAGCTGGCCGCGCATCCGCCACCAGTTGCGGCGCGCGGGGGTGAGTGTCGCCCGTTTTCTGCCACCCCGGCTGATCCCGCCCAACCCGGTCATCAACCTCCGCAATCATCGCAAGCTACTGATCGCCGACGGCATCACCGCCTTTGCCGGCGGCATGAATATCGGCGATCGCCATCTCATCAACCGCCCGGGACCCCGCGAGGGCATCAAGGATATCCACTACCATATCCAGGGGCCGCTGACCCGCCAGCTCGAGGACATCTTCCTCGACGACTGGGAGTTCGCCACCGGCCGGCGCGATGAACCCGCCAACCGGACCCACCCCGCCGGTGACGGAACCGCGCTTGGCCGCACGCTGATTGACGGCCCCAATGAGGATCTGCAGCGACTCACCATGGTACTGGTGGGCGCCGTGGCCGCCGCACGCGAGCATGTTGCGATCATGACGCCCTACTTCCTTCCCCCCCGGGAGCTGATCGCCGCCCTGCAGGCTGCAGCGGTGCGCGGCACGCAGGTGGATATCGTGCTGCCCGGCACCAACAACGTGCCGTTCATGCACTGGGCAACCCGCAACATGCTCTGGGAGCTGGTGAAATGGGGGGTGCGGGTCTATTACCAGCCCGGCCCCTTCGACCACACGAAACTGCTGGTGGTGGATCATCACTACACCCAGATCGGCTCGGCCAATCTCGACGCGCGCAGCCTTCGCCTGAATTTCGAGGTCATGGTGGAGGTCTATGACACCCGCTTCGGGGCCCGCATGGCCAAGCACGTGGAGTCGGCCCGCCAGGATGCCCGTCGGGTCACGCTGGAGGAACTTGATGCCCGTCCGTTTCCCGCAAGGGTGCGCGACGCGGCGGCCTGGCTTTTTACGCCGTACCTGTGAACGGCAACAGGGCCAGCCAGCCGGCCGTGAGACTCAGCACGGCACCGATGGTCAGCGCCGTTCGCAGCCGGCGAAACCACCGCGGTAATCCCGGCGCGGAACCACGGTACTCCCAGAGACGCCAGCCGACGAAGGCGGCCGCAAGCAGCGGCAGGCCGATGAGCCTGGGCAAAAGCAGGGCAACCCAGCCGGCCAGGGCAGGCGTGACCGAGGCATAGAACCACTCCGGGGACGGATTGCGCCGGCCCATGGCGACACCCCAGTGAATCGCGCCGACAAAGGACAGGATGACCGCACCGTAGGCGAGCAGCCAGCCGGCCAGCCAGTCCAACCCGAACCACGGGCCGGCCGCCCCGGCGAAGAACGGCAATAGACCCAGGTAGCCCATCCAGGCCGCCGCGGTCTGGTGACGGTCCGCCAGCGCGATCCGTGCCTCGGCATCACGCAGACCACCCACGAAACGGCCGTTGATGAACACCTGCGGCAGTGTTGTCGAACCGGTCAGCGACTTGAGCCGGGCGAATTGATCGCGACTCTCCGCCGAGCCCATGCCCATCTCGATGGCCCGCCACTCGCGACCGGAGCCCTCCAGCAACTCATCCAGCCCTGCCAGATCGGTCACCGGCGAGTGAAACACGACCACTTCGGCGCTTTTCGCCAGCTCCTGGATATCGTGCCCGGATGACATCGCATTCCTCATGACGGTGAATTCAGCGCTCATGATAGAGTCAACAGGCATTCATGCCCAATGACCCGAAAGACCGGCAAGCGGAGGCTGCAATGTCGCGCGCGTCCATCTTCAAATACGGCCTGATCGCCGCCGTGGCCCTGATACTGGCTGGCTGCGCAGGGGTCGCACCCAGGGATTATGCGGGCGAGACGCCCGAATTCCGCATCGAGGAATACTTCGACGGCAAAGTTCATGCCTGGGGCATGTTCCAGGCCCGGAATGGCGAAGTCCGCCGCCGTTTCACCGTGGATATCGACGGCACGGTGGAGGGCGACCGGATCACCCTCGACGAGCAGTTTACCTACGCCGACGGCGAGACCGACCGGCGAGTCTGGGAGATCGAGCGCATCGACGAGCACACCTATGAGGGCCGTGCCGGTGACGTGGTCGGCGTGGCCACCGGGAAACGCTATGGCAATGCCCTCAACTGGACCTACACGCTGGCCCTGGACGTCGGCGACCGGACCTGGAACCTCCAGTTCGACGACTGGATGTACCTGACCGATGAGAACACCCTCATCAACAAGGCCGAGGTCACCAAATTCGGATTCCGCGTCGGCACGGTGACGCTTTTCTTCCGCCGTGCGGATGCCGGGAGCCCTTCTTCATGACCATACGATCAAGCCTCCGTCGGCGGGTCATTGCCGGCGCGCTCCTCCTGCTCGTGCCGGCGCTGGCACTCGGTACCGACGTCGAGCAGAACGGCGCCCGCTTCAGCAAGCAGATGCCGCTTGACGGCGAGACGCTCGACCTCAGTGGCACCGGCGTTGCCAAGTACCGCATCGTGATCACCGTCTATGCGGCCGGCCTCTACCTGCCCGCCGACACGACGGCCGACCAGGTGCTGTCGGGGGATACGCCCCGCATCCTGGCCATCGAGTACTTCCACGACATCAGTGCCGACGACATCATCAAGGCGGCGACAACCAAGCTCGAGGAACAACTGAGCAGCAGCGAACTCGACAGGCTGGAGCCGAAGATCAAGCAGTTCCATTCGATGTATCAGGCGGTCAGCGATGGCGACCGATATCGCATGGATTACGTGCCGGGCACGGGCACGCAGCTCCTGTTCAACGGCAAGCCTGTCGGTACGGTGACAGGCGCCGATTTCGCCGCGGCGTATTTCGGGATCTGGCTGGACGCCGATGACCCGCTGTCGAAGAACCTGCGGCGCGACCTGCTCGCCGGTACCGACTGAGGCACCGGCCGCTAGCGGATCCGGTGCCGCGCCAGCCCCTCTTCCACCGGCTGCAGGAAATGCTCGGCCCGGCCCGGGGACGGGTTGGTGGCCAGACTGACGGTAACGAACAGCCCCAGCGCCAGACCACCCCCCCAGACCGAGGCCGGAATACCCAGCGGGTTGGCCCCGGTCAGCTGCAGCCAGGTGACGGCGACGCCGGCGATCACCATGCTGGCCAGCGCACCGGCGGCGGTCCCGCGCCGCCAGAAGAAGCATCCGACGATGGCCGGCACCGTCACCAGCAGCCCGGACGACGACGCCACCGAGAGGATGGTGATGAGATCCAGCTGCAGGCGGGCAAACAGAATGGCCAGTCCGGTCACCAGCAGCATCACCAGCTGCCCGGCGAGCATCTCCCGGCTACCCCGGGGCGATAGCGGCCGGTAGAGGTCACGAGCGGCCAGTGCCGAGAGACTGAGCAGTATCGAGTCGACCGTGGAGACGGCCGCGGCGACGATACCGACCACCAGCACGATGGCAACCGCCGCCGGGATCGCACCACTGGCAAGCAGCCGGGGCGTGGCCAGATCGGCGCGCTCGAGCTCGGGGAGCAACTGGAGCGCGGAAAATCCCCAGAGCACCGAGACCAGCGTGTAGACGAAACCCAGCACCAGGAACCCGAGCAGCATGACCCGCAGCGCCCCCAGCGACTCGGTGGTGAACAGGCGCTGACTGACCTGCGGATTGCTGATGGAGAAAAAGAACCAGGGCAGCGTCAGGCCGATGAACGTGGTCAGGCTGAACAACCCGGGCCCGGGCACGCTGAGCCACGCCCCGCGGCTCTCCATGGTGGACTGGAGGAAAGTCGCCGGCCCGCCCAGAGCGGCCACGACGAAGCCCACCGCCAACAGGCTGGTGACCAGCATGACGATCACCTGCAGGGCATCGGTCCAGAGCACCGAGCGCAACCCCGCCGCCAGTGTCCAGATCAGTGCCAGCGCCGCACCGATGAAAATGCCGGCCTCGAAGCCGATGGTGCCGTCCGTGACGCCGGAGAGGAGATAACCGATGCCCATCAGCTGAACGGCGCTGTAGGGAATGAGGAATATACAGGCGGCCACGGCCATGACACCGCCGACCAGACGACTGTCGTAGCGATAGCTGAGCATCTCCGCGGGCGTGATGAACCCGAAGCGCTGCCCGGCCAGCCAGAATCGGGGGCCGAAGATCGCAACGAGACCGAGACCAGCGAGATAGATCAGCTCAAAACCGAGCGCACCCACGCCACCGGCATAGGTCAACCCGGCCAGACCGACCATCATGAAGGCGCTGTAGGTGGTCGCGCCGTAGCTCAATGCGGAAATGACACCGCCGGCACGGCGGCCGGCCAGATAGTATTCGCTTGCGCCCTCCCCCAGACCACGACGGGCGGCGAGGGCGACGAGGATGCCGAGCAGTGCATACAGAGCCAGCGCGGTGACGATCCCACCGGTCATGAACGCCACCCCGCCACCAGCCGGAAGATGAGCCCGATCGAGACCACACCGAACAGCGTCCAGAACAGGAACGCACCCTGCCAGGCCGCGTAGTCGCGCATCAGTCCGTATGGCACGATGTAGGCCAGGAGGATGGCAATGGCGAGCAGGCCGAGCGTCCGGTTGGCCCGCCGACGATAGTCACTCATGAAAGGCGTCCTCTGTCTGGCCCCCGACCCCTTCAACGATACCGAGCGCGCGGATCGAGCCCGGTGAGAAGCTGGGCGGCCACGATGCAAGTGATACCAAATGGTAAATACCCAGCATAACCCAGCAATGGCATCTCGAACACGTGCAGCACCTGGGCATGGGGTATGTGGTAAGTCCAGCGCGCCAGGCTGAAGATGTTCCACAGCTCCCAGCAAAGACCGCAAAAAAGCGCGGCGAGCACGGCGAGCCAGGCATCGCGCCAGTCGCCCCGGAATACCGGCGAGAACAGTTGCCGTTCTCCGGACACTGCCTGGACGGCG
Organism: uncultured Ectothiorhodospiraceae bacterium; assembly: GCA_913056385.1. Taxonomy (GTDB): domain Bacteria; phylum Pseudomonadota; class Gammaproteobacteria; order Nitrococcales; family Nitrococcaceae; genus Spiribacter. The sequence goes on along the minus strand of CAJXND010000001.1, from coordinate 34,569 downwards.
ACGATGATCAACGGGGGTCCGACCCAGACCAGGGCATAGAGGGCATCCGGCCAGATGGCCACCGCGACCAGGCCGGCCACGCCCGCAAGGAGCAGCCAGGCCGCCATGGCGGCCGGCCTCCGTGGCCGGATTGGCAGGAAATCGTCGAGGCCACGGGACAGGGCAGGCCAGGTCGCGAAAAGATCCCGGGTGACGACGACCGCCGGCAGCACGGTACTGAAGGGCAGCGCCGAGCGCAGAAACCAGTTGAGTGCCTCGTGATCCGCAACCCCGGTTCCGGCGTAAATCCAGTTGCCGGTGAACTGATTGATGTATTCGAACAAATACCAGAACAGTGCGCTCGCCGGAAAGAGGGCCAGGAACCGCCGGGGCTGCTCCAGCATCAGCACGCGTCCTCCGCGTCGCTGAATCCAGGCGCTGACGCCGATCGTGTAGGCCACCCACAAAGGGGTGAAGCTGAGCCGGCGCGCCTCCTCGAGTCCCGGTATCGGCACCCAGGCAACCAGCCAGGCAAGCGCGAGCACGCCAATCGCCGCCCAGCCCCATGCCGGGAACGGCCGGGCGTCCGACATTGCCCGCGCCGCATGCGATGCCGCAACCGCACTGCTTGTCATGATGCGCAGCACGAAGGGCGCCAGCACGCCGGCGATCAACAGGCCGTAGAGCGCGAAAGCCCAGGGCGTGAAGCTGCCGGGCGCCGGCGCCAGCGGCCGGGGTGGAAAACGCAGGAACGCACCCGCGTCAATCCCGGCAACCCCGGCTCCGACCAGCGGTGCCACGACGATGAGCAACACGATCGCCGTGGTCTGCAAGGCATGTCGGCGGACATCGCCCGCCGAGTGCTCACTCCGGGCGCCGGTCACTCAACCCGACCTCGCGCCCGCAAAATCCCAGCTCCTCCACTGCTGCCCGGAGAACGGACATGGCCGGCCCGACCTCCGCCGGCGCGCCACGCAGGCCGAGTTCCAGCGAGAACCCCTCGTCGCGCACGGTCGGCAGACAGGACAGGCGCAGCCCGGGATGATCGCGTTCGAAACGCTCCAGCAGGGGGATGACATCGCTTTCGCGGGCGCCGTCCACCGCGATGGCCTGCTCGGCCAGACGATCCGGGTTCTGCCAGCTGGCGTAGTGCCGGTCGAGCACCCAGGCCATCATGGGCCAGGCCATACTCGGGAAACCCGGCATGAAGTAATGATGCTCGATGCTGAAGCCCGGCACCTGGTTGACGGGGTTCGGGATCAACCCGGCCCCCTCGGGGAACGCCACCAGGTTGAGCCGGTGCGGCGGCTCCACGGGCCGGCCGAAGCGGGCCTCGAGCATCGCCACGGCCTCCGGATGGAAGACGAGTGGACGGCCCAGCGCCTCGGCAGCGCACTGTCTTGTGCGGTCATCGGGTGTCGCCCCGATCCCGCCGCAGCTGAACACGACATCACCACCGGCCAGGGTCTCCCGCAGTGTCGAGGTGATCAGCGGTGCCTCATCACTGATGAATCGCACCCAGCGAAGCTCCAGGCCGCGTTCCGCGAGCAGCCCGAGCAGATGCGGGAAATGCTTGTCCTGGCGTTTTCCCGACAGCAGCTCGTCACCGATGACGATCAGCCCGAACCCACGAACCGGCGATCCAGTCATGCGGACTCCCGGATGAGGCCGAGCAGCATGCCCTCGAGCTCGGCGAGGCTGGTGACCTCGTGATGGGAAACCCGGGGAACCTCGCCCGGCCAGCTTGCCCCGTCGCGGTTCAACCAGACCGCCTGCATGCCGAACCTTGCCGCCCCGTAGACATCACTGTGGACATCATCTCCCACGTGGACGATCTGGCTCGCCGGTACGCCGGCCCGGTTGGCAGCCGTCTCGAAGACGAGATGCGAAGGCTTGGCCGCCCCCAGCTCCACCGCCGAGAGTGCGAAATCGAAGTACCCGTCCATACCGAGCCGGGCCACTTCCGCATTACCATTGGTCAGCGCGCCCACCCGAACATGTCCCCGCAGGGCGCGGAGAATCGGCAGACTGTCGTCGTAGAGCGTCACGGCATGACGGGCTTCGAGGAAAACCTCGAACGCCTCCTCGACGAGCTGGTCGAGCTCGCCCCCCTGATAACCGGCCAGCTCGCCTGCCCGGCGCAGCCCCGCCCGCCGTAGCGCGGTGACATCATGCGCGATGGCCGGTGTCTCCTCGGCGACCGTGTTCCTCAAGGCCCGCAGCCCGTCGCGGTCGAAACGCGCGGCAACCGCCGGGTACCGCTGCTCAAGCAGGCCCTGCAAGACCGTCTCGGCATGATGCAGCACGCCGGTGAGGTCCCATAACGTGAAATCGAGGTCGAAGGTAACCGCCTTCACCGGCGGCCGCAGGGGTTGAGTGCTCAAGCGGACCCCTCCTCGCCGATGGACCGCCAGACACACCGCCCGCTGCTGGCGTCATCGAGCCGGTCCAGCCAGGCGGTATGGGCGGCCCGCTCCGACTCACTGGGGGCAATCACCCGCAGCCGCGGTCGGTCATCACTGACTGGCCGGATGGCCTCGGCGCCCCGCGCCGGCCCGCTGGCCTCCTCGGCACCCAGATGCAGGGTGACCTGACCACCGGTCATGGCCAGATAGACCTCGGCCAGGATCTCCGCATCGAGCAGCGCGCCATGCAGCGTGCGCCCGCTGTTGTCGATGCCGTAGCGGCGACAGAGTGCATCCAGACTGTTGCGCTGCCCTGGATGGCGCCGGCGCGCCAGGGTCAGGCTGTCGGTGACCCGGCAGTGATTTTCCAGACGCCCCCAGGCGGATCCGAGCCGGCCGAGCTCGCTATCGAGAAAGCCGACGTCGAAAGGCGCGTTGTGAATAATGAGTTCCGCTCCGCCGATGAAGTCGATGAATCCCTGCGCAACATCGGGAAAGCGCGGCTTGTCCGCCAGGAACTGGTCGCTAATGCCGTGCACCTCCATGGCCTCCGGATCAACCGGTCGACCGGGATTGAGGTATTCGTGGAACGTCCGCCCCGTGGCCCGCCGCTGCTCGATTTCGTAGCAGCCGATCTCGATGACGCGATGGCCGGCCTCGGGCTCCAGCCCGGTCGTCTCGGTGTCCAGAATGATCTGGCGCATCAGTGCCTTACCTTCTCGAGTTCGTCGATGCCCCGATTGGCGAGCTCATCGACGCGTTCATTCTCATCATGGCCGGCATGGCCACGCACCCAGTGCCAGCGTATCTCATGACGCTGGGCAAGCGCATCGAGCCGCTCCCAGAGGTCGCGGTTCTTGACGGGCTTGCGGGCGGCCGTCTTCCATCCGCGCCGCTTCCAGTCGGCCATCCACTCCGTAATGCCCTTTCGCAGGTACTGCGAGTCGGTGGTGAGGTCGACCCGGCAGGGCCGATTGATCGCCTCGAGGGCCTGAATGGCCGCCATCAACTCCATGCGGTTGTTGGTGGTGTTGTGCTCGCCGCCATGGAGCGTCTTCTCCGCGTCGCCCCAGCGCATGAGCACGCCCCAGCCACCGGGGCCCGGATTGCCGCGGCAGGCCCCATCCGTATAAATCTCAACCGGCGTCATGCCAGGTCTCCCTTCTTGTCCGACGGGCCCCGGCACCGGCCTCGGCCAGCCCGCCGGGAATGATCTCAAGGCGCCGACGCCAGGGCAGGGGCGGACTGACCGCGCCGTTGACCCGCTTCTGCCCCATGACCAGATTGACGCCACCGCACCAACGCAACCCGGGGCCCAGACTCTGGCTATCGGCAACCCGCGACGGGTGGCGCTGCAGCCACCAGCGCTGCAGGGGCGGCGGAAGCACCGCCAGACTCTCGTACGGCCGGGGCGTCAGACCGAGCAGCAACATCCAGTCGGCGATCCGGCGCGCGCCAAGATAGCGTCCGGACCACGGCGGCGTCTGTCGATTCACCGGCAGAATGCGGCGCAGGCCCCAAAGGCTGAGGGGATTGAAACCCAGCACCAGCAAATGCCCCTCCGGGGCCAGTACACGCGCGGCCTCGCGAATCACCTGGTGGGGGCGCTCGGCGAACTCCAGCTGATGGATGAGAACCACCACATCGACTCCCCCCGAGGCCAGCGGAATCACTTCGCTGTTGGCGCGCAGGTCGATCGGACCATTCGGCCAGTCATCCATCACCCACTGGCGAGCCTCACCATAGACCGTGGGACAACGGCCGCCGCCGTAGGCGCCGATCTGCAGGACTCGCCTGGCATAGAGCCCCGCCAGACGGCGCGAGAGCAGCCGCGCCTCGCGCTCGGCCAGATCCTGTCCGGCCGTGGTGGCAAACCAATCACGCAGCCCCTGCATATGGCGCTCTCCTCATCCTTGCCTGTCCCATCAGCATTTGAGGCGGTTCAGCGCTCGGGGTAGCATGCGCCCATGCTGCAAGTAACCCCGATTCCCGTCCTCAGCGACAATTATACTTGGCTGTTGCGCAGCCCGCAGTCGCAGACCGCCGTGGTTGTCGATCCCGGCGAAGCAGCACCCGTGATCCGCGCGCTTGATGGCTTCCAGCTTCACTTGAGCGCCATCCTGATCACCCATCACCACGGCGACCACGTGGCGGGGGTGGACGGCCTGATGGAGAACGGCGTTCCGGTCTATGGTCCGGATGACAGCCGTATCCCGCACCTGAGCCATCCGCTTCGGGCCGGCGAGCGGGTCACGCCCGCGGGGCTGAACATGGGCTTCGACGTACTGGCCGTCCCCGGCCATACCCTGGATCATATCGCCTACTACGGCGAAGGAATGCTGTTCGCCGGGGACGCGCTGTTCGCCGGCGGTTGTGGTCGCATGTTCGAAGGCAACCCGGAGCAGATGCAGGCCTACCTGGCCACCCTGCGGGCGCTGCCGCCCGAGACCCGCCTGTACTGCGGGCACGAATATACCCTGGCGAACCTGGAATTCGCGGCGGCCGTGGAGCCCGGGAACGAGGCGGTCCGGGATCGACTCGCCCGGGTACGGGAACAGCGCAGCCGTGGCGCCGTGACACTGCCCTCCACCATCGGCGAGGAGCGGGCCACCAATCCGTTCCTGCGCTGGGATAATGGCGCCGTTGGCGAACGGGCGATGGAACGCGCAGGACACCCACTGAACAGCCCGGCGGAGGTCTTCGCCGTCCTTCGTCAGTGGAAGGACCGCTTCTAAGGAGCACCTGGAGTGAGCAACGCCCGATACTGGCCACTGGCGGCCGCCCTGGTTCTTGCCGGCTGCGCCGGCCTGCCGGAGCAGGAGACCGCGAGCGGGCCCGACCGCATCACCGATGATGCGCAAAGGCCATCGGTGACCGTGGACACCCCATCCCGCGATCATGGCCTGACCGCTAATGCCGGGACCGACCAGGCGAGGGAATCGGATGCCGCCGAAGTGACCGATCTGTGGGAGCGTGTGCGCGACGGCTATGCGATCCCCGGTCACGACAACGAACGGGTGGAGGAGCAGTTCCGGGCGTATGCGGGCTATGGTGACTACTGGATGACGGTCTCCACCCGGGCCCGCCCGTACCTTCATCATATCGTCGAGCAGCTGGACGCGCGGGACATGCCGCAGGAGCTGGCCCTCCTGCCGATGGTGGAGAGCGCCTATCGACCCTTCGCCTACTCGCATGGCCGGGCCGCCGGCATCTGGCAGTTCATCCCCGCCACCGGTCGCCACTACGGCCTGGAGCAGAACTGGTGGTACGACGGCCGGCGCGATGTCATCGCCGCCACCGATGCGGCACTGGACTACCTGCAGCATCTCAACGAGCTGTTCGAGGGCGACTGGCTGCTGGCGCTCGCCGCCTACAACGCCGGTCAGGGCACCGTGTCGCGGGCCATGGAACGTAACCGCCAGGCCGGGAAACCCACCGATTACTGGTCGCTGGATCTACCCCGCGAGACCATGAACTATGTCCCGCGCCTGCTGGCCATCAGCGAACTGGTGGCAAACCCCGGGGCGCACGGGGTGGAACTGGCCCGTATTCCCAATGAGCCGACCGTCGAAGTGGTCGAGCTGGGTGAACAGGTGGACCTCGCGCTGGCTGCCGAGCTGGCTGGCATCGACATGGAGACACTCTACCGGCTCAACCCCGGGTATAACCGCTGGGCGACGGGGCCGTCCGGCCCACATCGCCTGCTTCTGCCCCGCGACCGGGTCGCGGCATTCCGCCAGGGGCTGGCGGCGACCCCGCGCCAGGCGTGGATGCGCTGGCAGCGGCATCGCATTGCACGCGGCGAGACCCTCGGTGAAATCGCCAACCGCTATCACGTCACCGTGGCCGCCCTTCAGGAGGCCAACGATGTCCAGGGCCACATGATCCGCGCCGGCGATCATCTGCTTGTGCCGATGGCGGGCCGGCCGTCGGGACAGTCCACGTTGACCGCGGATTCGGGCCGCGCGGCCTCGGGCAACCGGTCGCGGGAAGGACGCAACCGGCAGAACTACGTGGTCCGCGCCGGGGACAGCTTCTGGTCCATCGCGCAGCGCTTCGGGGTCGGCATGCGGGAGCTGGCCCGCTGGAACGGCATGGCGGCGGAGAAAACGCTGGCCATCGGTGAACAGCTTACGATCTGGTCCGACGACCGCGCCGGAGTCGCGACCGCCGGCGGCACACCGGGTGATCGGCTACAATCGGTGACCTATTCGGTGCGCCAGGGCGATTCACTCCACCGGATCGCCCGCCGCTTCAATGTCAGCGTGTCCGACCTGCGGCGCTGGAATGGCCTGCGCGAGGGTGTCTACCTGCAACCCGGGCAGGCGCTTCGCATGCAGGTGGATGTCACCGCCCAGAGCAATCTCTGAGCGCCTTCTCCCCGCCTGAGCCCGTTTCACTCCGTCTCGGGCAGTGTCACGTTGAGCTCAAGGACCTCGCAGTCTCCCTCTCGCTCCACCTGGATGCGAACCGCGTCGTCATCAACGGCGATATAGCGGCGAATGACCTCGAGGATATCCTGCTGCAGTGCCGGCAGGTAATCCGCCCCACCGCGGTTCGTGCGCTCCCGGGCCACTATCACCTGAAGCCTTTCCTTGGCCAGCGAGGCGCTGCGTTTTTTCTCCGAGCGGAAGTAATCCAGAAAACCCATTGCGCTAGCCCTTGAACAGCCGGCCGAACAGACCCTTTTTCTCGGTCAGGAAACGGTGCTCCCGCTCCTCTCCCAGATACCGTGCCACCAGATCGTCATAAGCCTGGCCGGCATCCGTCTTCTCCTCCATGATCACCGGTACACCGGCGTTGGAGGCATTCAGCACGGCCGTCGATTCCGGCACCACGCCAAGGAGATCGATGGACAGGATCTCGCAGATATCCTCCATGCTGAGCATCTCGCCCTTGCCCACGCGGGAGGCGGCATAGCGGGTAACCACCAGATGCTCCTTCACGGGTTCCTCGCCCTGCTCCGCGCGACGCGTCTTGCTGGAGAGCAGCCCCAGAACGCGATCCGAGTCGCGGACCGAGGAGACCTCGGGGTTGGTCACCACCAGGGCATCATCGGCGAAGTACATCGCCAGATGGGCGCCCCGCTCGATACCGGCCGGCGAATCGCAGACCACGTAGTCATGGGTCTCGGCGAGGGCGTTGAGTACCGACTCGACGCCCTCGAAGGTCAGGGCGTCCTTGTCCCGGGTCTGGGATGCGGGGAGGATTTCGAGGCCCTCGACGCGCTTGTCACGGATCAGTGCCTGGTTGAGATTGGCCTCACCATTGATCACGTTGACGAAATCGTAGACCACCCGGCGCTCGCAACCCATGATCAGATCGAGATTCCGCAGACCGACGTCGAAATCCACGACCACGGTACGATAACCGGCACGGGCCAGGCCCGCGCCGAATGCGGCGCTGGTGGTGGTCTTGCCCACGCCCCCTTTGCCGGATGTCACAACCACGATTCGCGCCACGTTCACCTCCAGAATTTCAGAGCGCGTCAATTCCCAGCTCGTCGCCACGCAGCCGGATCATCGCCGGGGCGCCGCGGAGCCCGGCATCAATCTGCTCGCTCAGCCGATAATGACCGGCCACCGCGACCAGTTCCGCTTCCAGCGATTGGCAGAAGATACGCGCATTGACGTCGCCCTGCACGCCGGCCAGCGCCCGCCCACGCAGGGTGCCGTAGACATGGATGTGCCCGTCCGCCATCAACTCGGCCCCGGCACTCACCGGCGCCGAAACCACCAGGTCACCACCGCGCGCATAAACCTGCTGACCGGAGCGCACCGGCTGCGTCACCAGACGCGCCGCTCCGTTTTCCGGTGCCCTGGCCTCCGCCACGGGCTTCCCGGAGCCGCTGCGCCCGGTCTGACCGGATGCGTCGGAGCGCGGGCCGCCGAGATTGCGGAGAACACCGAGCCCGGCGGCCGACGCGATATCCTCGGACACATCGGCGGCGGCCACCGGCAGCAGACCGCGGTCACGGAGTCCGGCCACCAGGGTCTCCAGCATCGCGGCGTCCAGGCTGACGTCCTGCCCCGGGGCGAGGACCAGAGGCATGCCGTCGAAGAACCCCGGCGCCTGGGCCAGCCTGGCATCCAGCTGGATGAACAGGTGCCCCGGATCGGCGGTCAGCAGACGCAGGACCGTGAGGGTCGCCATGCGGCCCTTGAGTTCGAAGGCCGCGCCGGACGCCTGATTGACTGCCATCAGTCCAGCAGCCGGTTCATGCGGCGGACAAAGCCGGCGGGATCCTCAAGGCGCCCGCCATCCATCAGGATCGACTGTTCGAGCAGCAGTGCAGACCACTCATCGACGGGCGCCTGATCGTCCTCCGCGAGACGCTGGATAATCGGATGATCCGGGTTGATCTCCAGAACGGGCTGTTGCTGCGGCAACTCATGTCCGGCCGCCTTGAGCATGCGCTGCATGTTCATGCCGAATTCATGCTCACCGACCACGATGCAGGCCGGTGATTCGGTGAGACGGGCGCTCGTCCGCACTTCGCTGACACGATCGCCGAGCGCCTCGCCGATACGACTGATGAGCGCCTTCACCGAATCGCTGGCCTCCGGCTTCTCTTCGATGTCCGTGGTTTCGGAATCGCCGAGCTCATCAAGCTCGAGCTGGCCCTTGGCCACCGCCTGCAGCGGCTTGCCATCGAACTCGTCGAGATGGGCCACCAGCCACTCATCCACCGGCTCGGCGAGCAGCAGCACCTCCACGTCGCGCTTGCGGAAGACCTCAAGGTGGGGACTGTTGCGGACCGCGGCCAGACTCTCGCCGGTGAGGTAGTAAATGGATTTCTGCCCCTCACGCATGCGCTGCAGGTAGTCGTCCAACGAAACCGTCTCACCGCCGTCATTATGGGTGGAGTGGAAGCGCAGCAATCCGGCCACCTTCTGGGCGTTGCCCGGATCCTCCACCGGACCTTCCTTGAGGACCGTGCCGAAGGCATCCCAGAAGCGCGCATATCGATCCGCGTCGTCCCGCGCCATGCGCTCGAGCGCATCGAGCACACGCTTGACCGAGGCGCCACGAATCCGGTCGATCAGACGGTTATGCTGCAGCAGCTCGCGCGAGACGTTCAGCGGCAGATCGTCCGAGTCCACCACGCCACGCACGAAACGGAGGTAACGCGGCAGGAGTCGATGCTCGCGGTCCTCCATGATGAACACGCGGCGGACATAAAGCCGCAGACCGTGCCCCGACTCCGGTTCGAAGAGGTCGAACGGGCGCTGGGCGGGGATGAAGAGCAGCGAAGTGTAGGACTGGTTGCCCTCCACCTTGTTGTGCATCCACTCCAGCGGCGGCTCGGTGTCAAAACTCAGCTGCTGGTAGAACTGGCGGTATTCCTCGTCCGTGATCCCGGACTTGGGACGCATCCAGAGCGCCGAGGCCTGATTGACGGTCTCCCACTCGCCCTCGCCGTCCGCCAGTTCAATGGGCAGGGCGATATGGTCGGAGTACCTGCGCACGATCTGGCGCAGACGCGAGCGGTCGAGGAACTCATCCTGGCCTTCGGCCAGATACAGCGTCACCGCGGTTCCCCGCTGCGCCCGCGGGCTGTGCTCCAGAGTGAAGGCACCTTTGCCGTCGGAGCGCCACAGCACGCCATTCTCCGCCGGTTCGCCGGCCCGCCGGGTATGCACACTGACCTCGTCGGCGACGATAAAGGCGGAGTAGAAGCCGACGCCGAACTGACCGATCAGCTGGGCATCCTGCTTCTGGTCACCGGTGAGCGCATCCAGGAAACGCCGTGTGCCCGATCGGGCGATGGTGCCCAGGTTGTCGATCACATCGGTGCGGTTCATGCCGATGCCGTTGTCACTGATCGTGATGCTCCGCGCCTGTTCGTCCACCGACAGGCGGACAACCGGCTCGGGGTCGTCCTCGAACAACGCGGGATCCTGCAGGGCCTCGAACCGCAGCCGGTCGGCGGCATCCGCCGCGTTGGAGACCAGCTCGCGCAGGAAGATCTCGCGGTTGCTGTAGAGGGAATGGATCATGAGGTCCAGCAACTGCCGGACCTCCGCCTGAAACTCGTGAGTCTCGGGGGTCTGTGGCTCGCTCATTGTGTATCCGTTGTCATCCCGTGTCCGACCCCGGTGTGGGGTCGGGTGCCGCGCAATTCAAGATCGTTCAGAACGCCTCGCTTGGGTCAACGCGGCCGCCACGACCAATCTCCGGGATGTCGCGGCCCGGAATATAGTCGCCGGTCACCATCTGCTTGTAGCCCATGCCGGGGCCCACCATGGGATAGACGCCGGCATCGGGATCGATCATCACCTCAAGGAACGCCGGGCCGTCGAACCTGACAAACGCCTCGAGCACCGCCGGCATTTCTTCACGACTGGCGACACGCCGGGCGAACTCGAAGCCGTCGGCCTCGGCGGCCTTGATGAAATCCTTGCGATGCAGCGACTTGTCGCTGCCCGAGAAGCGGTCATCGAAATACAGCTTCTGCCACTGGCGCACCATGCCGTCGCCATTGTTGTTCAACAACAGGATCTTGACCGGCAGACCATAGGTGGTGACGGTCTCCATCTCGCCCAGATTCATGCGCAGGCTGCCGTCACCGTCGATATCGATGACCAGCTCGTCCGGGTTGGCGAACTGGGCGCCAATGGCGGCCGGCAGACCGAACCCCATGGTTCCCATGGAGCCGGAGGTCATCCACAGCCGTGGCCGACGGAAATCCAGGTACTGGGCCGCCCACATCTGGTGCTGACCCACACCGGTACTGATGATGGCGTCGCCACCGGTGAGTTCGTTGAGCGCGCGCATGACCGCCTGCGGCTGGATGAACGCACCATCCTGCTTGTAATTCATCGGATGGCGCTCTCGCAGGTTGCGGCAATGCGTCGACCAGCGCTGGTAATCGGCGCCGAAATCGATGCTCCGGCCGTATTCCAGCAACTGCCGCATGGCGCTCCCGGCCTCGCCGACGTGCGACCAGTCCACTCGCTTGACCTTGCCGATTTCCGCCGCGTCGATGTCGATATGCGCCACGTGTTCAGCCAGCGGCGCAAACAGCTCGGCCTTGGCGGCCACCCGATCGTCGAATCGGGAGCCGACGGCAATGATGAAGTCACAGTCCTCCACCGCATAGTTCGCATAGGCCGTGCCATGCATCCCCAGCATGTGCAGGTGCAGGTCGTCCGTGGTATCCACTGCACCCAGCCCCATGACGGTACTCACACTGGGGATGCCGTATTCACGGGCGAATGCGGTCACGGCCTCGCCGCCCTCACCGTGAATGGCGCCACCGCCGACGTAGAGCAATGGACGGCTGGATTGCCCCAGCATCTCGAAGAACTGCCGCGCCTTGCGCTCGGAGACCTGCGTCTGACGCAGAGACTCCATGCGCTGACGATAGCCGCGGATGCCCAGCAGACCGCTGCCCCGGAATTCGCCCACCCAGTTCTGGACGTCCTTGGGCAGATCCACCACCACCGGGCCGGGACGGCCCGAGCGGGCCACTTCAAAGGCCGTGCGAATGGTGTCCTCGAGCTGCTCGGGACGGGTCACCAGGAAAACATGCTTGGCGCAGTTGCCCATGATGTTCACGATGGGTGCCTCCTGGAAGGCATCGGTTCCCATGGCGCCACGGGCCACCTGGCCGGTGATCAGCACCACCGGCACGGAATCCGCCATGCAGTCACGGATCGGCGTCACTGTATTGGTGGCGCCCGGACCGGAAGTGACGAGGAAGACACCGACCTTGCCGCTGCTGCGCGCATAACCGGCAGCCATGAACCCGGCACCCTGCTCGTTGGCAGGGACCACCAGACGCACGGGGTCGGCCTCATCGGACCCGCGCTCGCGCTCGTTGTAGCGGAAAATGGCGTCGTAGGTCGGCAGGATCGCCCCACCGCTGTAGCCGAATACGGTGTCGACACCCTCCTGCGCCAGAACCTCGATTACCATCTCGGCCCCGCTCATCTGCTCGCCGGCGCGAGCGTGGCGAGTGGTTGCGGGGCCTGGCGTGCCGGCCTGTGCGGCCTCAACGGAAGGTGCGGCTTCCTGCATGGTCATCATCCTGAAATCAGTGACTTTCGTACGGTTTGATCATACCCAGCCATCGTGCACTGCGACAACCATCAATCCCCCTCATGGCGCGGCTCGAACTGCAGCGCGACGGAATTGATGCAGTAACGCAGGCCGGTGGGCTCGGGTCCGTCCGGAAACACGTGCCCCAGATGGGCATCGCACCGGCCGCAGAGGACCTCGGTCCGGCGCATGCCCAGACTGTTGTCCGATTCGGTATCAATGGGGGCCGCTTCCGCCGGTGCCCAGAAGCTTGGCCAGCCGGAGCCGGAGTCGAATTTCTGTTGACTGTCGAACAGCGGCGCACCGCAGCAGATGCAATGGAACCGGCCATCCCCCTTGAAGTCGTTGTACTCACCGGTAAAGGGAGGCTCGGTGCCCTTCTGTCGCGTCACCCGGTACTGCTCGAGGGTAAGACGCTGCCGCCAGTCGGTTACATCGGGATTACCGTGATCGCTCATAACACTCGGCTCACATGGAATTTGCCCTACAATACCGCGGCCAATCCGCAGCGAGCGAGCCCATGAGCCACAACGACCCGGACAACGAAATCATCCTCATCAACATCTCCGGCAGTGACCGCCCCGGTGTGACGGCCGCGCTCATGGGTATCCTCGCGGAATACGGGGTCCGTGTCCTCGATATCAGTCAGGCCATGGTGCATCAGAATCTTGCCCTCGCCATCCTCATCAAGCTGCCGGCCTCCACCGCCTCGGCGCCGGTGCTCAAGGACCTGCTTTTCGAGGCCCACAAGCTCGAACTGCGCGTACGCTTCCAGCCCGTGACCCCGGCGGAATATCAGCAGTGGGTGCGGAGCGAGGGCCAGACAGCCTATGTGCTGACTCTCCTGGGCCGCCGGGTCACGGCGGCCCAGATCGCCCGAATCGCGGGCGTCACCACCGCCCACGGGCTGAACATCGAAGATATCGTGCGACTGTCTGCCCGCAGCCCGTTGCATGATGACAGCCATGCCAGCCGAGCATGCCTGGAACTGAGCCTGCGCGGCGAGCCGGACGATGCCGACGCGATGAAAGCGGAGTTCCTGTCCATCTCCCGCGAAATGGATGTCGACATCTCCTTCCAGGAGGACAACTTCTATCGGCGCAATCGACGACTGGTGGTCTTCGACATGGACTCGACGCTGATCCGTGAAGAGGTGATCGACGAGCTGGCCCGGGAAGCCGGTGTCGGCGAAGCCGTCTCCGCGGTCACCGAGGCGGCCATGCGTGGCGAGATCGACTTCCGCGAAAGCCTGATGAAACGGGTGGCGCTACTGGAGGGCCTGGAGGAATCGGTCCTGCAGCGGGTCGCGGACCGCCTCACGCTGACCGAGGGCGCGGAGCGCCTGCTCAAGACACTCCAGGTTCTCGGTTATCGTACCGCCGTTATTTCCGGAGGGTTCGAGTTCTTCGGCCACCACCTGAAGTCACGGCTGAATCTGGATACCGTGCACGCCAATCGGCTCGAGCTCCGCGACGGCCGCCTGACCGGACGGGTTCAGGGCGAAATCATCGACGGTGAACGCAAGGCGCTTCTGCTAGGCACGTTGGCGCAGGAGATGGGTGTTGATCTGGCCCAGGTCATCGCTGTCGGCGATGGCGCCAATGATCTGCCCATGCTGCGCATGGCCGGTCTTGGCATCGCCTTTCACGCCAAACCCCTGGTGCAGAAAAATGCCCGCCAGGCGATATCCACTATCGGCCTCGATAGCGTCCTTTACCTGATGGGCATGAACGACGCAGAGAATCCGCACTAGGCGCGGATTCCCCCTCCAGCGTCGCGCGCTCAGGACGCGGTGCGGCTCTTGGCGCGCACCTTCTCCTTGATACGGGCGGCCTTGCCACGGCGCTCGCGCAGGAAGTACAGCTTCGCCCGGCGCACGTCGCCACGACGCTTGACCTTGATGCTCTCGATCAGCGGGCTGTGCAGCTGGAAAACACGCTCCACGCCCTCGCCGTGGGAGACCTTGCGAAGCGTGAACGAGGAATTCAGCCCCCGATTCCGCTTGGCAATGACCACACCCTCGAAAGGCTGGGCACGCTCACGGTTGCCCTCGCGCACCCAGACATTGACCAGGACCGTATCGCCCGGGTTGATGTCGTCCAGCGAGCGCCCGGTCTGCTCGACCTGCTCGCGCTCCAGTTCCTCAATGATGTTGCTCATGCCAGCATCCCTTGTCTTTCAGTTTCCGTGCTCCACCCGATAGGCATCGAGCAGCGCCTGTTCTTCCTCGTCGAGGCCACGCTTGTCCAGCAGATCCGGACGTCGCGCCTGCGTCCGCCCGAGCGCCTGCTGCAAGCGCCAGCGCGCCACGGCCTGGTGGTCGCCACTGGTCAGCACCGCCGGCACGTCACGTCCCGCCACGGTCTCCGGACGGGTGTAATGGGGCCAGTCCAGGAGCCCCTCGGCGAATGCGTCCTGAGCCGCCGACTCGGCATGCCCGAGAACCCCCGGCACCAGCCGGGCCACCGCATCCATCACCACCATCGCCGGCAGCTCGCCGCCGCTGACGACGTAATCGCCGATCGACAGCCTCGCATCGACCTCCAGCTCGATGAGCCGCTCGTCGATGCCTTCATAGCGCCCACAGAGCAGGATAACCCGCGACTGCTCTGCCAGCGTACCCACACGGCCGCCGTCCAGGGTCGGCCCGTCCGGCGACAGGTAGATCACCGACGCCGGTTCCGATGCCGCCCGTGCTGCCTGGATGGCGTCACGCAGCGGTTCGACTTTCATGACCATGCCCGGGCCGCCGCCGTAGGGACGATCATCGACCGTGCCATGCCGGTCAGTGCTGTAATCCCGAGGGTTCCAGGTGACCAGTTCGACCAGGCCACGCTCAATGGCACGGCCGATGACCCCGTATCCCATGACCGACCGGATCATCTCCGGGAACAGCGTCACGACGTCGAATCGCATTCCCGCTCAGAACTCCGGATCCCAGTCGACCACCATCCGTCCGCCGGATAGATCCACCGATTGTATGTAGAGACCCGGCGCGTAGGGAATCAGTCGCTCCCGCTCCCCTGCCACGACCAGCACATCGTTCGCCCCGGTCTCGATGAGCCCCGTGACCTTCCCCAGCGACTGGCCGGTCAACGTCTCCACGACCAACCCCTGGAGCTCCGCCCAGTAATACTCTCCGGGCGCTTTGGCCGGGAGCTCGCTCCGCGGCACGGTAATACGACTCCCCTGCAGCGTGGCGGCGGCGTCCCGGTCGTCCACTCCAGCCAGTCGAGCAACGAGACCCTTGCCCTGCTGCCGCCCGCTGGCAACTTTGTACTCGCGAACCGAATCCGCCTTTTCGAGGGCCCAGGCCGGATAGTCCAGTATGTTTTCGCGGGGGCGCGTCCACGAATGCAGCTTGACCTCGCCACGAACACCGTGGGCGCCCACAATTTCCCCGAGCACGATGCGGCCCTCGGCGTCACCCGCCGGTGCGCCGCTCACCGCTGTTTCAGGCGCTCTCGGTTTCGGCCGCCGCGCCACGGCGCGCCTGGCGGATGAGCTGGTCGGCCCGCTCGCTCGGCTGAGCACCCTGGGCGAGCCAGTGCTCGGCGCGCTCGAGATCGATGCGCAGGGGCACTTCCTGGCCCGCGGCCACCGGATTGAAGAACCCGAGCCGCTCGATGAAGCGCCCGTCACGCGCATTGCGGCTGTCGGTGACCACGAGGTGGTAGAAGGGGCGCTTTTTCGCGCCGGCGCGCGCTAGACGAATCGTAACCATGTTAATCCCTAATGAGTCCGGCAGACTGATAAACGCACAAGTGTACCCGCGTGTTCAACGCCCGCCAAGCCCCGGTGGCAGGCCGCCACCGGGCGGCATGCCACCCGGCGGGAAACCACCGCCGCCCCCCATCTGGCGCATCATCTTTTTCATGCCACCCTTCTTGAACTGCTTCATCATCTTCTGCATCTGCTTGTGCTGTTTGAGCAGGCGATTGACATCCTGGACCTGCAAACCGCAGCCGTTGGCGATACGCCGCTTGCGCGAGCCATTAATGACATCCGGGCGCTGACGCTCGCCGGGCGTCATGGAGTTGATGATCGCGATCTGACGACGGACCTGACCGTCGTTCATCTGCTGGCTGACCTGCTCGCTCATCTGCCCCATTCCGGGGAGCTTGTCCATCAGCCCCCCCATACCGCCCATCTGGGTCACCTGCTGGAGCTGGGAGCGCATGTCCTCGAGATCAAAGCCCTTGCCCTTCTTGAGCTTGCCGGCCATGCGCTCGGCCTGCTCCCGGTCGACCTTGCGCTCGACTTCCTCCACCAGCGAGAGCACATCACCCATGCCCAGGATGCGCGAGGCCATGCGGTCGGGATAAAAGGGTTCCAGGGCGTCGGTCTTCTCGCCGATACCGATAAACTTGATGGGCTTGCCGGTGATCTGCCGTATCGACAGCGCCGCACCGCCCCGTGCGTCGCCATCCGCCTTGGTCAGAATAACGCCGGTCAGCGGCAATGCCTCGTCGAAGGCATGCGCGGTGTTCGCCGCATCCTGACCCGTCATGCTGTCCACCACGAACAGCGTCTCGACGGGTTCAACCGCATCGTGCACCCGCCGCACCTCGCTCATCATGTCGTCGTCGACGTGGAGCCGCCCGGCGGTATCCACCAACAGCACGTCGTAGTACCCGGTCCGGGCCTGATCCCGGGCCGCCTCGACCGTCGCCACCGGATCGGCATCGGAGTCGGTGGGGTGGAAGTCGATACCGACCTCCTCGGTCAGGCGTTGCAGCTGATCGATGGCTGCCGGTCGATAGACATCCACCGAGACCGCCAGCACCTTCTTGTTCTCGCGCTCCCGGAGCATGCGGCCGAGCTTTGCGGTGCTGGTGGTCTTGCCGGAGCCCTGCAATCCGGCCAGCATCACGACGGCCGGCGGGCGGGTACTGAGGTCGAGGGCGTCATTCTGCTCGCCCATCACCTGGACAAGCTGATCATGGACGATCTTTACAAAGGCCTGACCGGGGGAGAGACTCCGGGTCACCTCCGCGCCCAGCGCCCGCTCACGAACCGCGGCAATGAACTCCTTGACCACCGGCAGGGCCACATCCGCCTCCAGCAACGCCATGCGCACCTCGCGGAGCGTCTCCTGGATGTTTTCCTCGGTGAGCCGGCCCTTGCCCCGCAGGCGCTTGCCGATGGCCTCGAGGCGGTCACTCAGATTATCGAACATGTTGACGGCGACCTCCGCGGTCATCTGTCGAAGCGGACCCCGATTGTATCAGGGCAGCGCCCCTCGACGAGGCCCGAATGGCGCTCGAACGGGGCAGTTTTCTGTGCGATGATCCGGCAACAAGGCTTTCGCGGTAACCGACGCGCAGATGATCCACACCCTCTCCACGCTCATCGCAGTGGCGCTCTACGGCGCCGCCCTGATCACCCTGCTGTCGGGGTTGCGCGGGCGTATCGAGATGCGCCGTGGTGAGCGACTCGCGTTCGGCCTCGCCCTGCCCGCCGTGCTCATTCAGGCGATCCTGCTCTGGCAGGCCGTCTGGACCACCGCGGGGCTCAACCTGTCGCTGTTCAACGCCGCGTCGCTGCTTGGCTGGCTGATGGCCGCCATGCTGCTAGTCGCCGCCATACGCCAGCCGGTCCACAGCCTCGGAGTGGTTGTATTCCCCTTTGCCGCGGTCACCCTCCTGCTGGCGGATCGCTTCGGCACCCCGGGGACCACCATGGTGCCGCTGGGCGAGCCGGTGGACCTGCATGTCATCAGTTCGGTGGCGGCCTATGCGGTGCTCGGCCTGGCCAGTGCCCAGGCGGTCGTCCTCGCCTGGCAGGAGAACGTGCTCCGCCGCCGGCGGGCCGGCGCGGTGCTGGGGCTGCTGCCACCGCTACAGAGCATGGAAGCGCTGCTCTTTCAGCTGCTTGCCATTGGCTTCGTTCTACTCTCCATTTCGCTGGTCACCGGCTGGCTGTTTGTCGACAACCTCTTCGCACAGGACCTGGTGCACAAGACCGTGCTGTCCATGGTGGCCTGGCTGGTTTTCGCCGGCCTGCTCATCGGTCGCCATCAGGCCGGCTGGCGGGGACGGACCGCCATTCGCTGGACCCTGGCGGGAATCCTGCTGCTGGCGCTCGCCTACTTCGGCAGCAAGACCGTCCTCGAACTGATTCTCAGCCGCCCCGCATAGACACCCGTGGACAGCATCCCCCTTCCCCTGCTGTTTGGCATCCTCGGCATTCTGATCGTGCTCTCGGGCGGGTTCTCCAGCTCCGAGACGGCGCTGATGACACTCAACCGCTACCGGCTGCGACACCTGGCCCGGGCCGGTCATCGCGGCGCCCGGCGGGCGGAAAAACTGCTGCAGCGCCCGGACCGGCTGATCGGCATCATCCTGCTCGGCAACAACTTCGTGAACATCGCCGCCTCCTCGATCGCCACGCTGATTGCCCTGCGACTGGGGGGCGAAGGGGCGCTTGCGGCGGCAACCGGACTGCTCACGCTGACGATCCTGATCTTTGCCGAGGTGGCACCCAAGACACTGGCGGCACTGCGCCCGGAGCGTGTCGCCTTTCCGGCGGCCTTTGTGCTCGGCCCGCTCCTGCGCCTCCTCTATCCGCTGGTCTGGCTCACCAACTTCCTGGCGAACGGCCTGCTGCGCGGCCTCGGGGTCAGCCCCGGCGAGGGCGGACAGTCGGCACTCAGCCGCGAGGAGCTGCGCACCGTGGTCAATGAGGCCGGCGCCATGATCCCGCAGCGCCACCAGCGCATGCTGCTCAGCATCCTCGATCTCGACAAGGCCACCGTCGACGACATCATGGTGCCCCGCAACGAAGTGGTCGGAATCGACCTTGGCGATGACTGGTCCCGCATCACCGAGCAGATCGCCGGGTCGGAGTACACCCGGTTACCGGTTTTCGAGGGCGGAATCGACAACATACGCGGCGTGCTACATGTCCGCCGTGTCCTCACCGCCATGCTCGATGGTGAGCTGACCCGCGAGCGCCTGCTCGAGCATGTCCGCGACCCCTACTTCGTACCGGAGAGCACGCCGCTTCATCGTCAGATGCTCAATTTCCAGGCCGAACGTCGGCGCATCGGGCTGGTGGTGGACGAGTACGGGGAATTCCTCGGGCTGGTGACGCTGGAGGATATCCTCGAGGAGATCGTCGGCGAGTTCACCACCGACCCGGCGGAAGCGGTCAGCGACATCCACCGGCAGGCCGACGGCAGCTATCTGGCCGCCGGCAGTGCCAGCGCTCGCGAACTCAAACGCCTGCTGGATTGGGACCTTCCCGGCGACGGGCCCAAGACCCTCAATGGCCTGATCCTTGAGCACCTCGAGACCATTCCGGAATCCGGCACCAGTCTGCTCATCGACGGCCATCCGGTGACGGTCCTGCAGACCGAGGAGAATCGGGTCAAGGTGGCGCGCCTGGAGCGCCGTGTCAGACCCAGAGAGGAATCGCCCGACGACGCCGACTAGGCGATATCCGGCCTAACCCTCGCGGCGCCAGATCGTGCCGTCCGCCTTGTCCTCCAGGATCACGCCTTCACCCAGCAACTGATCGCGGATTGCATCGGCGCGGGCGAAATCCCGCGCCGCACGGGCAGCGGCCCGTTCCGCCACCAGTGCCTCGATCCGTTCGGCGTCGACGGCATTGCCTTCGCCACCCGACTGCAGATAGGTATCCGGAGACTGCCCCAGCAGCCCGAGAATCTCCCCCAGGCTGCGCAGCGTCGCGCCAAGGCTGTCGGCACGCTCCATATCGGCGGCCTCCCGGGCGCGGTTGAGTTCGCGGGCCAGATCAAAGAGTACCGCGAGCGCCAGCGGCGTGTTGAAATCATCATCCATGGCGGCGTGGAACCGCGCACTGAAAGCCGCCCCGGGCGTACCCGGCCTGATGTCGCCGGTCAGGCCGCGCAACGCCGTATAGAGCCGCTCCATTCCCGCTCGCGCCTGGGCGAGGGCATCCGCCGTGTAATTCAGCGGGCTGCGGTAATGGCTGGAGAGCAGAAAATGCCGGACCGTCTCGGCATCGTGGGCGGCGAGCACGTCCCGGACGGTGGTGAAGTTGCCCAGCGACTTCGCCATCTTCTCGTCATCAATCCGGACATGCCCGTTGTGCATCCAGTAGTTGACGAAGTGCTCGCCGGTGGCGGCCTCCGACTGGGCGATCTCGTTTTCGTGATGCGGAAACTTCAGATCCAGGCCACCCCCGTGGATGTCGAAGTGATTGCCCAGGCAATGGGTGGACATGGCCGAGCATTCGATATGCCAGCCCGGTCGTCCGTCGCCCCAGGGCGAGGGCCAGCTTGGCTCGCCCGGTCGGGCGCCCTTCCAGAGCACGAAGTCGGCCGGGTCGCGCTTGTGCTCGCCGGGCTCGATGCGCGCCCCGGCCCGCAGCTCGTCCAGGCGCTTCCCGGACAGCGCGCCGTAATCCGGAAACCGGCTGACGGCGTAATAGACATCGCCGTCGGCCACGTAGGCATACCCCCGTTCGACAAGGCCCTCGATCATGGCGACGATCTCGTCGATATGGCCGGTCGCGCGGGGCTCCTCGTCGGGACGCAGACAACCCAGCGCGTCGGCATCCTCATGCATCGCGCCGATGAAGCGGGTCGTGAGCGAATCGATGGACTCGCCGATTTCCGAGGCACGGCGAATGATCTTGTCATCGATGTCGGTGATGTTGCGGACATAGTGCACCCGGTAGCCCGACTCCCGCAGGTACCGCACCACCATGTCGAAAACCACCATCGCCCGGGCATGCCCGAGATGGCAATAATCGTAGACCGTCATGCCGCAGACATAGAGGCTCACCCGCGGCGGGTCCATGGGCCGGAACGGTTCCTTGGATCCGCTCAGGCTGTTGTGGATTTCAAGCATCCGGTTCGACTCCAGAAGCGGCCACGGCCGCTGCCTTTTGCAGACGTGCCCGGCGGATCTCCGCCGGCATGAGATCGATGATCGCACCCAGCGCCGGCCCCTGACCCAGCCCGGTCAGCGCCAGCCTCAGCGGCTTCATCATTGCCCCGCCGCGTCGGCCGGTGGCGGCCTCCAGCGATGGACGCAGCTGCTGCCAGTCAACGCTGTCGGTGGTCTCCAGCACCCCGGCCACGGTTTCGAAAAACGCCGGACCGGCCTCCCGGAGCGGCGCGGCAGACTCTCCCGGCACGACATCGGCGGCATCAAAAAACCGCCGGGCCCAGTCGTTCAGCTCCGCGGCGAATCGGAGGTTGGGCTGCACCAGCGCCAGGAAGTCGGCCTCGCGGCCCATCGGGACCCGACCGGGTTCGAGCGCCGGCCTTAATGATTCCATCGGCGCCGCGGCCATCGCCAGCGACTGCCAATGGTCCAGCTGGTGATCATCGAAACGGGCCGGGCTGCGACTCAGTGCCGCGGGGTCGAAGTCCGCGGCCAGTTCGGCGGCCGCCCTGAGACGGTCGTCCGGCACCGGATTGCCGAGACGTGCGAGGTAGTTGAGCAACGCCTCCGGTCGGTAACCGGCATCCCGAAGCCCCGCGATCGACGCATCCCCCCGACGCTTGGATAACGGCGCGCCCTCCGTGTCGACCAACAGCGCCAGATGGCCGTAGGCCGGAACCGGCAGGCCAAGCCGACGCAGCAAGACCTGCTGCCGGGGCGTATTCGAGAGATGATCCTCGCCGCGCAGCACATGGGTGATCCCCATCAGCGCATCGTCCAGGGCGTTGGCGAAAAGGAAGGCGGCGCTGCCATCGGCCCGCAGGATCACCGGATCGCCCAGCTCGCCGGCGCGCACCGACTGCGGCCCTCGAACCAGGTCATGAAAGTCGATCGTTCCCGCATCCGGCATGCGCAACCGGAGCACGGCAGGCTCCCCGGCCGCCCGGCGCGCCGCGGACTGAACGGGATCCAGCCCGGCGCAGTGGCCGTCATAACGGGGGGGTTGACCCGAGCGGCGCTGACGCTCACGCAACGCCGCCAGCCGCGTGGCGGAACAGAAACACGGATAGGCCGCATCGGCGGCAATCAGCCGTTCTGCCGCATCGCTGTAGACCGAGGCGCGGGACGACTGTTGCCAGTCGGCCGGCGCACCGGCGCCGGGCCCCTCGTCCCAGTCCAGCCCGAGCCACTGCAGATCAGCCTGAATGGCGTCGAGCGCGGACGGGTCGTTGCGCCGGGTGTCGCTGTCCTCGATTCGCAGTACGAATGCTCCGGCGTGACGTCTCGCCAGCAACCAGTTGAAAAGGGCCGTACGCATGTTGCCGGCGTGCAGGCGGCCAGTCGGACTGGGCGCAAAGCGGGTCTTCACAGGCGGGATATCCATGGGGCGCATGTTAATGGAAGCCCGACTTGCATGCAGCCGCCGGCCGCGTCATCTTGCCGGCATGCAGACGTTCAGCTTCAACACGAACCGGGCACCGGTTCTGTTCATCGCCGATCTCCACCTCGACCCGGCACGGCCCGATGCCATGGAGGCGTTCCTGGCCTTCGCCGACGGGTCGGCCCGCAGGGCCGCCGCCCTTTTCATTCTCGGCGATCTGTTCGAGGCCTGGATCGGCGATGATGCACGCCCGCCCGACGAACCGGTGGGGCCGGCGCTGCGTGCACTCGCCGCCGGCGGTACCATGGTTTTCCTGATGCACGGCAACCGCGACTTCCTGCTGGGGGACGATTTCCGCGACGCCGCCGGCGCAACCCGCCTCGAGGAGCCGGCCATTATCCACGTCGACGACGAGCCGGTCCTGCTGGAGCATGGAGACGCCCTGTGCATTGATGATGTCGCCTATCAGGCCTTTCGGGCGCAGGTTCGCGATCCCGCATGGCAGGCGGGCTTTCTGGCTTTGCCGATTGCGGAACGCCTGCGCCAGGCGCAGGCGGCGAGGACACGCAGCGGCGAGGAGATGGCCGGCAAGACGGAGGCGATCATGGACGTCAATCCGGGGGCCGTGGGGCAGCGCCTGCGCGACTGGCAGGTCCGCCGGCTGATCCATGGCCATACGCATCGCCCGGCGGTTCACGAATTCGAGCTGGATGGTCAACCCGCCACCCGCATCGTCCTGGGTGACTGGTTCGAGCAGGGCAGCGTCCTGCGTGTGGAACATGGGCGATACGCCCTGGAGACGCTAGCCTTCGGCCGCTAGCTGACGGAGTCGCTCGCCGGCACTGGCCCGGACGCTTTCGTCCGGATCGTGGCAGCGAACCTCGTCGAGCAGCGCGGGCTCCCTGATGCGGGCCAGCGCCGCCATTCGCAGGGCCGGTTCGCGTGCGCTTCGCGCAACGTGGGCAATGATCTGCCGATCAGGACAGACAGCCAGGGCGGCACGGCGGTAGCCGATATCCAGCGTATCGCCCCCGGAGAGCAAGTGACGATAGCGAACCCGCGCGGTCTCGCGGACGGTCTCGTCGGTTTCGCGCTCGATCACCTGCCTCAGCACAACCAGATCCCTCAACCGGCGGATGGCCGCGGCGCGCACCCGGGCATCCGGGTCGCGGGTGACCATGCGGCGCAGCGCACTCTGGCCGGCTTCCCCGGCATCCACCGCCGCCTGACGGCGGGCGGGATCCCGGGCGTGAATATCGGGTCGGGCGGGACGCTTGAACCACATGTCCCCAGTCTAGAACACAACGCCCCGCACGAGGCGGGGCGTTTTCTCCCGGCACCGGTCACCCCGGCGCCGGCAAGCGGCCGGGCGATCAGAGCTCGCCCGTCAGCCAGTAGTTGACGCGATCCGGGTTTTCTTCGATGTAGGCACTGATGGCCTCGTCATAGGACGTTTCCCGGGCCTGGAACATGTAGTTCTGCAGCTGATCGATGGGCAGATACATGCGCGTCAGCATGGCCGAGACCCCGGGGTACGACGCATCAAAGCCGGCCCGCGCCAGCACATGGACGCGCTCCGGGCCGCCCAGCGCACCCTCCGGATCCTCCAGGTAACGCAGATCGTAGGCACCGAATTTCCAGTGCGGGCTCCAGCCCGTGACCACAATCCAGTCATCGCGGTTGACGGCACGCTCCAGCGCAGCGGTCATGCCGGCACCACTGGAGGTCTGCAGCATGTACTCGTCGAGGCCATAGGTCTCAAGCGCCTCTTCCGACAAGCCGGTCAGGCCCGCCCCCGGATCGATACCGGTAATGGTACCGTCCAGCTCGGCGCGCACCTCATCATTGCTCAGATCCGCCAGGCTGGAGAGCTCGTCCTCGGGGATGTAGGTGGGCACGGCCCAGCCCAGCCGAGCACCGTTGTAGATAACGCCCAGATTCTCGACGTCGGCGGCCACCTCCTCGTAGTAATCCTCGTGGGTTGCCGGCAGCCACGCCATCATCATGGCATCGATGTCACCGGTCTCCAGCCCCTGGTACTGCGGCGCGATGTCGGTCTGTACCAGCTCCGCCGTGTAATCGGTGTTGTCATTGATCAGTCGGGCCGCCAGCTTGGTGACAAACTCCGCGTCGGACCAGGCCGTCCAGCCGAATTCGATGGTGTCGTCCTGTGCATGGGCGCCACCGGCGACGGCAAGGCCGAGCATTCCGGTCAGCAACATGCGCGATGCTCTGTTCAACATCGAGGTTCTCCTCTTCTGCTTCACAAGATCCCCGCGCGGGGGAGGATGGGGTGAAAGGCGGAGTGCGGCGCGTCAGTCGCGACGCCGCCGCAGCCCGAAGCTCTGGGTCATGCGATCCAGCAGAATCGCCAGGAAGACGACACCGAGGCCGCCCTCGAAACCGAGGCCCACATCCAGGCGCTGAATCCCCGTGAGCACGGTATTGCCCAGACCGCCGGCACCGATCATGGAGGCGATGACCACCATGGACAGGGCCAGCATGATGGTCTGGTTGATACCCGCCATGATCGACGGCATGGCGAGCGGAATCTGGACCTTGTACAGGAGCTGTCGACTCGTGCACCCGAACGCCAGCCCGGCCTCGACATTCTCCTGGCTGACCTGACGGATACCCAGATTGGTCAGCCGCACCGCCGGCGGCATGGCGAAAATCACCGTGGCGATGGTGCCGGGCACCTTGCCCAGGCCGAAGAAAATGGCGGCGGGAATGAGATAGACGAACGGCGGCATGGTCTGCATGAAGTCGAGCACCGGCCGGACTACTGTCGCCACACCGTCGCGACGGGCCATGGCAATCCCCAGGGGCAGACCCGCTGCCAGGGCGATGATGCTTGCCCCGATCACCAGGGCCAGCGTCTGCATGGTCTCTCGCCAGAGCCCCATCGCGGCAATGAGTATCATGGCGATGGTGGCGAAGACCCCGAAACGCCAGCCGACACGCCACCAGGCGAAGGCGATGATCAGCGGTGCCAGGACCCAGTCGGGCAGAAAAAGCAGCAGCCCCTCGAGGGCGTCCGCAAGGAACCCGACGCCGGCGGCGAAGCCATCCAGCGGACCGGCGAGATTGTTCTGAACCCAGTCAACGCCACTTTCCACCCAGGCGCCAATGGGAATCTGGATGAGTTCACGGAAATTCGTTGCCATTATTCCTCTCCCGAGCGGTCGAGCGTCCTGAGGACGGCGGCGCGCGTGATGCTGCCCAGGTACTGGCCCTGATCATCCACCACCGGCAACGGGTACCAGTTGGCGGCCGAGCGTGCGACCACATCGGCGAGTGGTGTGGTCGCCTCCACCGGCTCGAGGTCGCTCACGAAGGCATCGGCATAGCGAGGCTCACCGTCACCATCGATCCGGGCCGCCAGGGACTCGGCGGTGACCGTGCCGAGATACTTCTGCTCCCGGTCGAGCACCACGGCGATATCACGGTTGCTGGCATGCAGCCGCTCCAGCGCCGAACGCATGCTGACACCGGGCCGCTCCAGCACGGTGACCTGCCGACGGTCGGCGATATCGGCGGCGTTGTAGACGCGTGTCACGTCGACGCCGTAGAAGAACGACCGCACATACTCGTTGGCGGGATTGGAGACGATTTCCTCCGGTGTCCCCACCTGCACGACGGCGCCTCCCTGCATGATCGCGATGCGATCGCCGATGCGCATGGCCTCGTCCAGATCGTGGGAGATGAACACGATCGTCCGGCGGTGCTCCCGCTGCAGGGCGACCAGCTCATCCTGCATCTCGGTTCGAATGAGCGGGTCGAGCGCCGAGAAGGCCTCGTCCATCAGCATGATGGAGGGGTCCACCGCCAGGGCTCGGGCCAGTCCCACGCGCTGCTGCATGCCGCCGGACAGCTCATCGGGGTAGCTGCGGGCATTGGCCTTCAGGCCGACCTGGTCGAGGGCCTTCATGGCGCGTTCCTCGCGGCTGGCCTGATCGACACCCGCCACCTCCAGACCGAACGCCGCGTTCTGCAGCA
The DNA here is from genome assembly GCA_913056385.1 of uncultured Ectothiorhodospiraceae bacterium. Lineage (GTDB taxonomy): Bacteria > Pseudomonadota > Gammaproteobacteria > Nitrococcales > Nitrococcaceae > Spiribacter. Next base: position 7,882 of record CAJXND010000001.1, on the reverse strand, counting down.
CCGTCTTGTGGGGCATGAGGGCGAACGACTGGAAGACCATGCTCATGTCGCGCCGGCGCAGGTCGATCAGTTCGTTGCGCGACATCGAGTTGACGTCGCGGTCACCGATGAGCACTCGGCCGGAGGTCGCGTCAATGAGCCGGTTGAGCATGCGCACGATGGTCGACTTGCCGGATCCCGACAGGCCCATGACGACGAAAATCTCGCCTTCCTCGATTTCAAACGAGGCATCACGGACGCCGACCGTATTACCGGTCTTCTCGAAAATGGCTTCCTTGTCGAGGCCCTGCTCGAGCAGATGCATGCCCTCGTCCGGGTCCGGACCGAAGACCTTGTAGAGATTTTCCACCCTGATCTTGGCGCTCATCGGAAGCGACCTCCCGGAGCGGTGGCGAGCCCCGCATCATCGGCGGGGCCATCGGAGCAGTGACGAATGTCCCGCTCCGGCATGGGACTGGATGACCGAAGTCTCATACAGACCGGAGGTTGCTGAACATGCGGCACAGCCTAGGGAAGCAACGGAACGAAGGCAACCCGACACGGACCTGCAGGAAATACCCGGGCAATGCCTCAGGGCCTGAAGCCGATCACCAGATCCATGACATTGGTGCCGGTCGGGCCGGTCTGCAGAAGATCGCCGGCAGCCGCGAGGGCGTTCCCCGCGTCGGCCCGCGACAGGGTCAGCGCCGGATCGAAACCGACCCGCCGCAGCCGTTGAACGGTTCCGCCGTCAACGATGGCGCCGGCGTCCTCCCCCGGCCCGTCCGCCCCGTCCGTCCCGGCCGCCAGCAACAGGCAGCCGGTATCGGCCAGCGACTCCGCCGCGGCCAGGGCGAGTGTCTGCATCCGCCCGCCCCGCCCGGGGTGTTCCGGCAGCGTGACGGTGGGCTCCCCGCCCATGATCATCATGCCGGGCGGACCGTCGATCAGGGATTGAGCCACCCGACGGCCCAGCACCTCCGCCTCGCCCGTCAACAGCTCATCGATCACCCGAACGCGCCATCCCTCCGAGCGTGCCGCATCAGCGCAGGCCCGCCGGGCGATTGTGTTGCTCGCGACGATTTGCAGATGCACGTTGTCAAACAGGGCGGCCTCCGGGGGCGGTGGCCCTGGCGTCATCCCGGGCGGGAGCGGCTCCGCCGGTTGACCCTCATGAGCGGATTCGCGGTCCGCAGCGAGGAGACCGGAACCGATGACCGCGGGGTCGTCACCCGGAACATCGGAGATCAGCAACCCGTCCGCGCGGCGCCCGCCCAGCCAGCGGACAAGCCGCCCGCCCTTGATGCTGGAAATGGACTTGCGCAGCGCGTTCATGCGGGCGATGTCCAGACCGCTTGCCAACAGCCACTCGTTGAGTTGCGCCAGGGCAGCCGGGTCCTGCCTGCCGGCCGGCCTTTCCACCAGGCTGGAGGCGCCACCGGAGATGAGGAAGAGGAACCGGGCATCCGCCGGCATACACTGAAGATAATCGACCAGGGCGTCGCCAGCCTCGAGGCTGCGCGCGTCCGGTACGGGATGCGCGGCGAGCAACTGCCGCACCGGGATTCGCTCCGACAATCGGGGATCCCCGTAGCCGTCGCGGGTGATGACGAGCCCGCCCGCCACATCCCCGCCGCGGACATCGGCGACACCATTGGCCATGGCCGATGCCGCCTTGCCAATCGCCAGCAGATGGAAGGCGCCCGGCGGGGGGACCCGGGGCGCGGCGGCCTCCAGTGCCGCAGCCACCGCGCGGCGGCCGTTCACTCCCGCAAGGGCGGCCCGGTAGAAGGCCTCCAGATCCTGCCGGGACGGCGCCAACGGCATTAACGCGATGGCCGGAGCCCGCCGAGGCCCCGATCAAGATCCGTCTGGATGTCGGCGAGATCCTCCAGCCCCACCGATATCCGCACGAGCCCCTCCCGGATCCCCATGGCCTCACGCTGTTCCGGAGACACTCGACCATGGGTGGTGCTGGCAGGATGCGTGATCGTGGAGCGCACATCCCCCAGGTTGGCGGTAATGGAGAGCATGCGCGTGGCATCGATCACCTGCCATGCAGCCTCTCGGCCACCCGGCACCTCGAAGGAGACGATACCGCCGAAGGCGCTCTGCTGTCGGGCAGCGAGTGCATGCTGCGGATGGTCCGGCAGCCCGCTGTAGTGAACCCGATCCACCGCCGGGTGATCCTTCAGCCAGGCTGCCAGCGCAGCGGCCTGCTCGCTGTGCGCACGCATTCGGAGGTTGAGCGTCTCCAGCCCCTTGAGAAAGACCCAGGCATTGAACGGGCTCATGCTGGGGCCCGCCGTGCGCAGGAACGGGAAAATGGCCTTGTCGAGGGTCTCGGCGTCGCCGACGACCGCCCCGCCGACGCAACGCCCCTGGCCATCCAGATATTTCGTCGCCGAATGGGTGACCAGGTCCGCCCCCCATTCCAGTGGTCGCTGCAGCGCCGGTGTACAGAAGCAGTTATCAACGGCCAGCAGGGCGTCATTGGCGTGGGCCACCTCCGCCAGGGCGCGGATGTCGGCAATCTCGGTGAGCGGGTTGGAGGGCGTTTCCAGAAAGAGCAGCCGCGTCTCCGGCCGCACGGACGCCGCCCACGCATCGACGTCGGTGGGCGAGACGAAATCCGTTGTCACGCCAAAGCGAGTCAGATGGTTGGCAAACAGCGATGCCGTGGTGCCGAACACGCCCAGCGAACAGATCACATGATCGCCGGCACGCAGAAGCCCCATGCACATGGCAAGGATCGCCGCCATGCCAGAGGCCATGCCGATGGCCCGCTCACCCCCTTCCATCGCCGCCAGGCGGTTTTCGAAGGCGCGTACCGTGGGATTGGTGAAGCGGGAGTAGATATTCCCCGCCTCTTCGCCGCTGAACCGCGCCGCCGCCTCCGCCGCGCTGCGAAAGCTGAAGCTGGAGGTCGGGAAAATGGCCTCGGAATGCTCCTGCTCCGGCGTCCGCTCCCAGCCGCCGCGCAGACCGATGGTATCGGGCCCCCAGCTCATGAACGCACCAGCCCCAGTTCATTGACGGCGTTGCTCTCGCCGGCTCCATAACGCACCGCATCGGCGCGCCGGGCCTCGAGCTGCAACAGGTAATCGACGCTGATATCGCCGGTGACATAACGGCCATCGAAACAGGAGCAGTCAAAACTGCGCAGGGCCTCATTGCCCTCGCGGACGGCTTCGACCAGATCATCGAGATCCTGATAGATCATGTGATCCGCGCCGATCGTGCGACGGATATCCTCCACCGAGCGCTCATGGGCCAGCAACTCACGGGCGGCCGGCATATCGATGCCGTAGACGTTGGGGTACCGCACCGGTGGCGCGGCCGAGGCGAAGTACACCTTGTTGGCGCCGGTATCACGGGCCATCTGGATAATCTGCTCGGACGTCGTCCCGCGCACGATGGAGTCATCCAGCAGCAGGACATTCTTGCCCTTGAACTCGAGCTCGATGGGATTGAGCTTCTGGCGCACCGACTTCTCGCGCACCGCCTGGCCGGGCATGATGAAGGTCCGGCCGATGTAGCGGTTCTTGATGAAACCCTCGCGGTAGGTGATGTTGAGATCGTTGGCGAGGTCCAGGGCGCTGGTCCGGCTGGTATCCGGGATGGGGATGACCACGTCGATATCGTGATTCGCCCACTCCCGGTTGATCTTGCGCGCCAGCATCCGGCCCATGCGCAGCCGCGATTTGTAGACCGAGACATCATCAAGCATGGAATCCGGCCGGGCGAGATAGACGTATTCGAAGATGCATGGCGACAGCCGCGTTTCCGTGGCGCACTGCCGGGTATGCAGATTGCCATCGAGGTCGACGAATACCGCCTCCCCCGGTGCGACATCACGGATCAGCGTAAAGCCGAGCACGTTCAGGGCGACACTCTCCGAGGCGATCATGTATTCGGTCCCGGCCTCGGTCTCGCGGCTGCCAAAGCACAGCGGGCGAATTCCGTGGGGATCGCGAAAGCCGAGAATCCCGTAGCCGTTGATCATCACAATGGCCGCATAACCACCATGGCAGCGTTCATGGATCCCGGCCACGGCGTTGAAGAGATCCGACTCGTTGATGCGCAGCTTGGCGAGCTCGCCCAGCTTGTGGGCGAACACATTGAGCAGGATCTCCGAATCGGAGCTGGTGTTGATATGGCGGAGATCCTCGAGGAAGAGATCCCGCTTGATTGCCTCGGCGTTGGTCAGGTTGCCGTTGTGGGCAATGCTGATGCCGTAGGGCGAGTTGACGTAGAAGGGCTGGGCCTCCGCCGAACTGGCGCAGCCGGCGGTGGGATAGCGGCAATGACCGATACCGGCGTTGCCCTGCAGCTGCATCATGTCCTGGGTGCTGAAGACGTCGCGAACCAGGCCGTTGTCCTTGCGCAGATGCAGCCGCCCGCGGTCGAAAGTCATGATGCCGGCAGCGTCCTGGCCACGATGCTGAAGGACCGTCAACCCGTCGTAGAGGGCCTGGTTGACAGGGGATTTGGCAACCATGCCGATTACGCCACACATAGATTCAGCTCCCGCTTTCAGTGCTCTGCTGATTATTCGCCTGGCAATACGCCTGCCAATAGGCGTATGCCGCGATGCCATTCACCGGCGCCTCACTGACACCGGGCATCCGGCGGGCCTGGTTGAGCCAGTCGCCCACCTGTTCGTGACACACCCACGGCTGGTAGCCCCGGGCGATCACCGATTCCTGCCACCAGGCCTCCCGCGGAATGGCCGTCAGGCCCGCACCGAGGATGATCACGCCCACCAGCAGCAGCCCGCGGGCGGCGCCGAAGAGGATGCCCAGCATCCGGTCGGTGCCACTCAGACCGGTGCGGCCCACCAGCGCCCGGGCCACATAACTGATCAGCGCGCCAATCAGCAGCGTGAGGATGAACAGTCCGGCGAACCCGGCCACCAGCCTCAGCATCGGCGATGACAGCCAAGGCGCCAGCTGTTCGCCGAGCTGCGGTCCGTAGCGCAGGCCAACCCAGAAGGCCGCCACCCAGACCGCCACGGAAATCACCTCGCGGACAAACCCGCGGATGACGCCAATGAGCACGGAAACGGCGATGACGCCGAGAAATGCAAAATCAAGCCAGTTCATGGGTAATCCGAGCGATCAGTATATCAGCCGGGCCCTTCACGGCTCGACGACGAAGCCGGGAAGTTCGTGATTGTCCGCCAGCTGCTGGGCGATCCGCTCGGCGGACTCGGCGTCACCCAACGGCCCCACCTGCACACGGTAGGTCAATCGCCCCTCCCGCTCGTCCTCGTGGACCCGCAGCTCGATGCCATCATCACGCAGACGCGAAGCCAGGCTCTCGGCGTTGTCGGCACTGGCAAAGGCACCCACCTGCACATAAAGCACGTCGGCATCGGCCACCGTGGCCGCATCCGACGCGCCCTCATCCTCCGCAACAGCCTCGGCAACGGGTTCCGGCTCGATATCGATCGAACCCGGCGGCTCCGCCGCGTCGGGCACTGCGCCCGGATCGCGGGGCGCCGGTTGATCCGCCAGGGCCCGACCGGGCTCGGGGGAATCCAGCATCTCCTCGCCGGGCAGTGCCGGCCCGTCCTCGACCATCGGGGGCGCGGGCATATCCAGCTCGATGTCGACACGGGTCCGCTCCACCGGCCCGCTGAGAAGCATGGGCAGAAAAATGACCCCCAGTGCCACCAGCACCACGGCACCGATCAACCGTTGTTTGAACCGCTGTTCCAAGGATCGACTCCGACCAACCTGCCTTCTTCAGTTTCGACCTGACCCGGAAGCGTTGCAAGCACCGACACCGATGCGCATGAATGCCTCGACCACGCGGAACGAGCCCGCCGCCACCATGAGGTCGTCCCCGGTGGTGCGTGCCTCCATCTGCTGCCGGGCGCCGGCGGCATCACCGGCACCAATGACGACCTGCTCATCCCTCTCCAGCGCCGCCGTGATATCGGCGCAGGAATGGCTCTGCGGGTCGCCCAGATCCAGCACGTACCACTCGTCGACCACCGGGGCCAGGCGATCCAGCAATGGCGCAATGGGCTTTCGTGCCATCAGGCCGAATGCCATCCGCACCTTGCCGTCTGACCGGTGGGCCGCCAGTCGCTCGGCCAGCAACGCGATGGCCGACGGGTTGTGACCCACATCCAGCAACCAGCCCGCACCGGGGCCCGGCGCCCGTGCCTGGCGACCGGCAAGCCGGGCAGCGGTCAGTCCTGCCCTGATCGCTGACGGGTCGACGGCAAGCGCGGGATGGGCCCCGCTCACGGCCATGACGGCGCCGGCCGCATTGGCCAGCGCAGCATCTCCCATCCAGCCGGGTCGTGGCAGATCCGCATAGCGGCGATCGCCATGCCACCACGTCCATGCCTGGCGGTTGGCGGCGTAGTGATAGTCACGACCAAGCTGCCAGAGTGGTGCACCGATGGCGGTGGCGCGCTCGGCGATACGCCGCGGCGGGTGGGCATCGGCGCAGACCACGGGGCGCTCCGGCCGGGCGATACCCATCTTCTCGCCGGCAATCGCCTCGCGGTTATCGCCCAGCCATTCCATATGATCCAGATCGATGGTCGTGACCACCGCCAGATCGGCATCGAAACAGTTGGTGGCGTCAAGCCGGCCGCCGAGACCGACCTCCAGCAGCCAGGGACCGGCTCCCGACTCCCGGAAACACCAGGCCGCGGCGAGCGTCGCAAACTCGAAGTAGGTGAGTGTAATGTCGCGACGGGCGGCATCAATGGCCCGGAATGCATCCAGGATCGCGGCATCCCCGACCGGCGCGCCGTCAATCCGAATGCGCTCGTTGTAGCGCAGCAGATGCGGAGAGGTGTAGGCCCCGGGTCGGCAACCTGCGGCCCGGTAAATGGCCTCCAGGCAGGCAACCGTACTGCCCTTGCCGTTGGTGCCGGCCACGGTGACGACGGGGGCGGAGGCCTCGCGCAGCCCGAGCCGGTCAGCGACCTCGGTAATCCGCCCCAGACCCAGTTCGATTTCGCGGGGGTGCAGGCCCTCGAGCCATGCCAGCCATGCGTCGAGGGATTCCATCGCCACCGTGTCGGTCAGCTCTGTGCCAATTCCGCGGTCGGAGGTGGATCGGCATGGGTCAGCATGGCCAGGAGGGCGGCAAGCCGTTCACGCTGCTCACGCCGGTCGATAATCAGATCGATGGCGCCATGCTCCAGCAGGAACTCGCTGCGCTGAAAACCCTCGGGCAGGGTCTCCCGGACGGTCTGCTCGATCACCCGCGGGCCGGCGAATCCAATGAGGGCGCCGGGCTCGGCGACGATGACGTCGCCCAGCATGGCCAGACTGGCGGAGACACCGCCCATGGTCGGATCGGTGAGGACGCTGACGAATGGCACGCCGGATTCCGACAGGCGTCGCAGGGCGGCACTGGTCTTGGCCATCTGCATCAGCGAGAACAGCGCCTCCTGCATGCGTGCGCCGCCACTGGCACTGAAGCAAATGAATGGCCGACCGCTCTCTCGCGCCCGCTCCGCGGCACGCACGAAACGCTCGCCGACCACGGCACCCATCGACCCGCCCATGAAGTCGAACTCGAAGGCACAGGCCACCACCGGAAGCCCGTGCACGGCGCCGGACATTGCGATCAGCGCATCCTTTTCGCCCGTGGCCTTCTGCGCCTGGGCAAGGCGTTCCTTGTAGCGTTTGGAGTCCTTGAAGCGGAGCACGTCCTGGGGCTGCAGGCCCTCCCCGATCTCCTCCCGCCCGTGCTCGTCGAGGAACACATCCAGTCGACGGCGCGCGCCGATCCGCATGTGGGCAGCGCACTTGGGACAGACCTCGAGGTTACGCTCCAGCTCCGGCCGGTAGAGCACGGCGCTGCAGGACTCGCACTTGGTCCACAGCCCCTCGGGAATGCTGTGACTGCGCCCGCCCTCGGTGCGGAT